>JBBPZH010000074.1:0-11178 GCA_038198965.1 Propionibacteriales bacterium | reverse complement strand
CGCCGGCGCGAGGTTCGAGAAGGGCAAACTCATCGAACGACCCGACGATGAACCAGGAGGCGATCAACAAGTCGCATGACCCCCAATCCACAGGTCTTGACGATTGCTCTCGAGCAGCCTGGATCACCCGTCAGACGCGCCAACCGGCTATGCGTTAGCAACATGGTGCTGGCCTTTGTTGTACTCGTTCTCAGTGGCTGTAGCGAGAGCAGCACGCCTTCTTATGAGTCGTACCACGCTACGAAGTGTCACGCCTACAAGCACGTGATTGTCACCAGCGACACCTTTGATGAGCTGAAGGCCGGAATGGCGAAGCGATACAACGCCACGTCGCTGCAGGTAAGGGTCACTGACCGGGGCACGAGCTTGATCGCACGGCGCAACGGTGGGACAGCGAAGGCGCTATACGTCGACAGGTCGCGACGCACCGGTGGCTGGCGAGCGTTCGAGTGGGAGGTCTGCGGCTGAGCCTGTCGCCGGCTCGAGAGCGTCGCGGCGGAGGTACGTCGTCTACGTCATGCCCGGATCGGGCGGCTCACCGGCGGACATGCCGGCATCTTGTCATCCCGCGGTCGATTACCCGGCGGAGTCGTCGGTCCCGAGGTAGGTCCGTGCCATGTAGGTGACGAAGTGGTAGACGCCGTCCTCGGCAGGTGCCAGCGGCCCCGGCTGGTAGTTGCGCGCTCGCATGCCGCGTTGCACTGATTCACAAGCCGCCCAATCCTGCTTGTTGGTCAGGTCCCAAAAGTCCACCGCGTACGACGGAGAGAAGTCGGGTTGCTCCATGGCCTGCGCCGGGAACGCCCACGAGCATGAGATGGCCGTGCGGTCCGGAGCGATCGGCGACAACAGATGCGTCATCACGTAGTCGGGGTGCAGGCTGATCAAGAGGTTCGGCATGACGGCGACGTACATCACCGTGCGCTGCTCCTCCTCATCGAGCCTCGCCATGGCGACTCCGCCGCTTTGTCCGTCGAGCGACATGGTGGCGGCGCCGGCGCGCAGCTCCATCCAGCCACCGACCCAGTTGCCCTCACGGTCGATGTTCTCGCCGCTCTCCGGGGGGCTCACCCGGCACAGCTCCGGGTGGATCATGGAGCAGTGGTAGCACTCCTGGTAGTTCTCGATGATCACCTTCCAGTTGGCGGCGACCTCGTACTTGTGAGTGACGGCCGTCTGCAGCGATTCGGCGTCGTAGGGCGCCACAATCTCTTCCAGCTCGCCGATGTGCCGCGCGAAGTCCGCGTTGCGTCCTGACGAGTCGACGAAGATCCAGCCGTGCCAGTCGCGCACCGGGAGTGCGTTCAACCCGAGTTTGGACGTGTCGAAGTTTTCGGCCCGCTTGAAACCGGGTGCACCGCGCAGCCTGCCGTCGAAGTCGTAGGCCCAGGCGTGGTAGGGGCAGACGATCGCACGGGCTGCGGCGGACTGGCCGCACGGCAGGAGCTCGTGGCCGCGGTGCCGGCAGGCGTTCTCGAACGCGTGCAGCTCGCCATCAGCGTCTCGGGTCACCAAGATCCCGGTGCCCGCGAGATCGAACGCCTTCATACTGCGCGCGCCGGCCACCTCGGAGGTGCGACCCAGGCATACCCAACCGTCGAACACGTGGTCGAGTTCCCACCGGAATACATCTTGGTCGAGGTACGCCGGCTTGGGCAGCATGCGGCTCTGGCCGAACGGGTCGAGCGAACGGGCTAGCTGGACCGGGTCCAGCGGCGCCGCCGGCACGGTGGGAACAACAGTGTCGGACTGATTGAACACACAGTCAGCCTATCCGCGGAGTCGTTGCCAGTAAAGCGTTCAGCCGGGGCGCGCTCCTTCGTGCGTCGTTGCCCCCGGCGAGGCCGCGCGTTTAGACTGAACGATCAGTCAAACCGGTCGACCGGCGTCAGGAGCCGAATGATGACCAGCGTTGCGACCGCTCAACGATCCGATGTCCTCCTCGACGAGATCATCGAGCAGGAGAGCGCAAACTTCCTCAAGCGACAGCCTGAAAGTGGGCGTTTCAGCGAACGCGCGCAGTCGGTGCTGGCTGGCGGTTGTACGTCGAACTGGCAGATCACCGAACCGCAAGCCGTATGGATGAGCCACGGCGCGGGCTCGAAGGTGTACGACGTCGACCGCACGCAGTACAGCGACTTCCACGGCGGCTACGGCGTGTCCATCGCCGGGCATGCGCACCCCGCTGTCGTGACCGCGGTCAGTGAACGGGTCCGGCTCGGCACGCACTTCGCACAGCCGACCGAGGACGCCATCGCCGTTGCGGAAGAGCTGCGTCGCCGGTTCGGAATGCCGCTCTGGCGGTTCGGGAACTCCGGCACGGAAGCGACCATGGACGCCGTACACCTCATGCGAGCAGCCACGGGCCGAGATCTCATCATCAAGGTCGAGGGGTGCTACCACGGCCATCACGACTCCGTGCAAGTGTCGGTCCTTCCCTCCGCGGACGAGATCGGACCTGCCGACTCCCCGATTCCGGTGGCAGGCGGCGCCGGGATCCCGCACCAGATCCGTGACCTGGTCATCGTGGTCGGCTTCAACGACCTGGCAGCTGTCGAGCGGGCGCTGCTCGCTCACCCGGGCCAAGTCGCGGGCATGATCCTCGAGCCGATCATGATGAACGCCGGCATCATCCACCCCGAACGTGGTTACCTCGCGGGGCTCCGTCAGCTGCTGCACGACCACGGGAGCTACCTCGCCTTCGACGAGGTCAAGACGGGGCTCACGGTGGGGCCAGGGGGGGTCACGGCGCTGTCTGGGGTGACACCTGACCTGGTGTGTCTGGCGAAGGCCTTGGGCGGCGGCATCTCGACAGCTGCACTCGGTGGAACCGCGGAACTCATGGGACTGATTGCCGACGGCACCTACGAGCAGGTCGGAACATTCAACGGCAACCCGCTGGCGATGGCAGCAGCGCGCGCCACGCTGTACGACGTCTTGACGGAGCAGGCGTACCGGCACCTCGCGGCGCTCCGGAGCCGGATGACCGAAGGGCTCGAGGCCGTGATCGCGCAGCACGAACTGCCTTGGCACGTCGTGACCGCCGGCGCCAAGGGCTGCGTCGTCTTCCTGCCTGGTCCGGTCGAGAACTTCCGTGACTTCTTGGGGATCGACGAACGACTTGGGCACGCACACTGGCTCGTCCAGCACAACGGCGGCGTCTTCTTGCCACCTTGGGGCAAGGTCGAGCAATGGCTCCTGTCCGTACAACACGACGAGAACGACGTCGACCGCTTCCTGGCGAACTTCGCCCGACTGGCGGATCTGGTGACGAGCCCGTCGATCGGCTGACTCGCCGCTCCTCTGCTACGCGCCCGAGGGTACTGGCGAGCGTGCGGGCTGCGGCGCCGACGCCCAATCAGCTCCCAGTTCCCGGGCCGCGAAGCGCAGTGCAATGCGATAGGCGAACTGCGGGTCGACGACGGGGTCCTTGAGGGCGACCTGGATCGACAAGCCGTCCAGCAGCGCCGAGAACGCAATCGCGAACTCGCTGGCGTCGACCTCCCCGATTTCCCCCGCCGCTACCCCGTCGCGCACCATCTGCTCGATCAACTGGCGCCAACGCTTGTCGAGTTCGATGCGGTCAAGCTCAACGTGCGGCTGACGGAACGCTTGCGACCAGAGGTCGAACCACAACCCCCAGGCTCCGGGCAGCTCGTCAGCGTCCTGCGGGATGCAGGTCAAGGCGATGAGATTTTCCAGCCGCCAGCGCAGCGACGACGTTCCGGCGAACATTCGCTCGACCTTGGCGTAGAAGTGGTCCTCGGAGTAACGCAGCGCTTCGGTAAGAAGTCGGTCCTTGGTGCCGAAGTAATAGATCACCAACGCGGGGCTGGCGTTCACCCGCTTGGCGACGTCGGCGATCCTGGTTTCGGCGAATCCGCGCTCTGCGATGAGCCGGGCGGCGGCGTCGAGCATCTGGTCGCGGCGCTGGTCCGACGCAGTATCAACCGCAGGTCTGGTGCTCATCGTCCTCGCGCGCTCCTCTTGCCGGCAGCCTAACACGCAGCTTAGACTGAACAGTCAGTCAGCCGCTCCCTAAGAATGAGGCGCTCAGCTCCGATGACAGCGGCGGCCCGCCTGGCGTCGATGCTCGGTGCCAGGTCCATAGCGGTGGTTGGAGCGAGTGACCGGTCGGGCTCGCTGGGCCATCGGATGGCGACTGAGGCGCTGCGCTCCCCCTCGTCGCCGCGAGTGCACTTGGTCAATCCTCGCCGTGCAACGGTGCTCGACCGCCCGTGCGTCCCCTCGCTCGTCGACGTCTCGGAGCCAGTCGACCTGGTGCTGCTCGGCGTCGGCGACGACATTGTCGTCGACCAGCTGGCCACCGCGGCTGCACGAGGAGATGCGGGTGCGGTGATCTTCGGGTCGGCAACCGGCCTGGCGCCGCAGGTTCGGGCGGCAGCCGCTGACATGGCGGTCTGCGGGGCTGGATGCATGGGGTTCGTCAATGCTGTGACCGGGATCCGGGCGCTCGGCTATCTGGAGCGAGATCCACTCCCCCCAGGGCCGGTCTCGTTCATCACCCACTCCGGGTCAGCATTTTCAGCGATGCTGCGCAGCCACCGGCGGCTGGGATTTGCGTTGGCCGTGTCCTCTGGCCAGGAACTGGTGACGACGACAGCGGATTACCTCAGCTATGCGCTGAAGTCGGACGAGACGCGCGTCGTCGGCTTGTTGCTCGAGACCCTGCGCGACGTGCCCACACTGAGGGCTGCGCTCGCCGACGCAGCCGACCGGGACATCCCGGTCGTAGCTCTCACGGTCGGCGGATCACCCTCCGGGCGCGCCCTGGTGAACGCCCACTCCGGTGCTATCGCCGGTGACGACGCTGCCTGGGAAGCGCTCTTTGCGGTGTACGACGTTCACCGGGTCGCCACCCTCGACGAGCTAGCCGACACCCTCGAGGCGTTCGCGATCGGCCGCCGCGTGAGCGCAACAGGTGCGCCGCTCGGCATCGCCACCGCGCACGACTCCGGCGCTGAGCGAGCGCTCACGGCCGACATTGCAGCCGACATCGGCGTGCCGTTCGCGCAGATAGCTGAAAGCACCCGGCACGCTCTCACTGCACGGCTGAGCACTGGCCTCGTCGCCGACAACCCGCTCGACGTCTGGGGCGACGGTGCCGACACCAGGCAGCTGTTCGCCGACTGCCTGGCGACGCTGGCCGCCGACCCCGCTGTCGGCGTCGGGGCCCTGGCGGTCGACCTGGTGCCGGAGTACGACGGCGACCTTTCGTATCCCCTGGCCATCCAGGACGCGCTCGAGCGCACCACCAAGCCAATGGTCGTGCTCAGCAACAGCGCTGCCTCTGTGGATCAATCCAAGGCGGGCGCCTTGCGAGCCTTGGGCATTCCCGTCTTGGAAGGCACCGGCGTAGGTCTGCGAACTCTCGGCCACTTGCTCGACCACGCCACCCCCAGGCACGCACGCCTTGAACCGGTTGTCGACGAGGTGCGGCGAGAGCACTGGCGGGCGGACCTGCGGCGAACCGCATCGGACTCTGTGACGGCGTTCGAGCTGCTTGCCGACTACGGCCTCCAGGTGGCGATGCCGCTGGAGGTGGGATCACCCGCAGCCGCCGTACGAGCTGCTGAGCAACTGGGCTATCCGGTCGTGCTCAAAACCGGCGAACCGAAGCTCGCGCACAAGAGCGACGTCGGCGGGGTGCACGTCGAACTGCAGGACGCCGATGCCGTCGCAGCAGCTGCTGCCGACCTCTGCGGTCGACTGGGCCCCCGGGTCCTGGTGCAACCGCAGGCTGAGGGAGGGGTCGAGCTGGCGCTCGGCATCGTCCGTGACCCGCACATGGGACCACTTGTGTTGGTGGCCGCCGGAGGGACGTTGATCGAGGTGCTGTCTCAGCGCAGCGTGGCGCTACCGCCGCTGGACGCCGACGCCGCTGGGCGCATGCTCGACCGGCTGCCGGCTGCCCGGCTGTTGGCCGGGATCCGCGGTCGCGAGCCAGCAAACCGGACCGCAGTCGTCCACGCCTTGCTGGCGCTGTCACAGCTGGCCGTAGAGCTCGGAGACGGCATCGAGGCGCTCGACGTCAACCCGCTCGTGGTCTCTTCGACGGGAGCCATCGCGGTCGACGCGCTTCTCGTGCCCGTCTAAGCTTCTCGAGCCCATCTAAGGCGACTATGCGGTCTGCGGAAACGGCAAGGCGATGGGGTCAGCCGCCAGCCGGCTCCGCCCCTGCTCGTCGAAACGGTCGATGCCCAGATCGCTCGTATCGAGGACGTCGCTGCCACCGCCTAAGAGCAGGTCACTGGCGACCCTGGCCACCGCCGGCCCCCACATCATGCCGTGGCCACCGGCCGAGGCGACCACTGCTCCCTCGATCACACCGTCGTTGCTGATGGCCGGGCCGAGGATCGGGAGATGGTCGGGAGTGAAGTCGATCGTGGCCGCCCATACCCTGCGCAGCCCCAGCCTTGCGGTCACCGGAAGCAAGGTCGCTATCCGCTCGCGCATCCGGTCGTAGTACGCCCAGTCGAACTCGAGCGCCTCGCCGGCAACCTCGTCGGGATTGCTCATCCCCCACATGACGCCGCCCTCCTCAGGCCGCCAGTAGATGCCCGACGCAACGTCGAAGACCATCGGCAGCCGATCCGGCGCCAGCTCAGGATGTGGCTCGGTTACGACGACTTGGTGCCGCACACCGCCAGCCGGAATCCGCACCCCCGCGCGGGCGCCGACGTCAGCCAGACTAGGCCCGCCCGTCAGGACGACTCGCGAAGTGGCGAAGTCCCCCGAAGTCGTGCGCACGCCCGTCACCCGACCGCGGCTGGTCATCAACCCGGTGAAGGCCGTCCGCTCCCTGACCTCCACGCCCGAATTGAAAAGTGCGGTGGTGTACGCCAGCACGTTTCGCGGCGGGTCGAGATAGCCGTCGCCAGGGGCGTACGACGCCCCCAAGGTCTGTCCGGGTGCCAAAGCGGGGTTCAGTGCATCCATCTCGTCTGCGTCGACCCAGCGAACGTCGAGCCCGAGCCGTTGTTGCATTGCGATCCGGTCATGCGCTTGCGCGACTTCGGCTGAGTTGAAGCAGGGCATGAAGTAGCCCTGGGCGACGAACCCGGAATCGATCCCGAGCCGCGCTGCCTGCTCGGTGTAAAAGTCCCGGCTCCACATGCCCAACCGGACGGCGGTCTCGGTGCCACCTTGGGCCCGAACCATCCCGGCTGCCCGGGAGCTGGCGCCCTTGCCAAGCGTCTCTGCCTCGATGAGTACGACCCGGTCGAGTCCAGCTCGCTTCAGGTGCCAGGCGCACCAAGCTCCCACCGTCCCGCCGCCGATCACGACGGCGTCGGCGGCGGGCGGCGTACTAGTCACGCATCTGACGCTGGCATAGACTGAACAGTCAGTCAAGGTTGCATTTGCGCGGCCGGAAGCGGAGGCGGCATGTACGGCCTGACTGACTCCGACACCACGCTGCAGCAGCGGGCGCGAGGGTTCGCCGACGAGTTGATCCCGCATGAGGAGTACGCCGAGTTCCACGAGGGACGCCTGCCTGCCGGTCAGGCCAACGCGCACCGCAAGCGGGCCATCGACCTCGGCCTGTATGCCACCAACATTGCGGCCGAGCTTGGCGGGCAAGGGTGCACGGCGTTGCAGCAAGTGCTCGTCCAAGAGCAGGCGGGACGGGTGACCAACGGCCTGGGGTGGTGCATGCACACGCCGCCCGGTTGGTGGCCCGAGGTCGCCAACGACTACCAGCGAGACCGCTGGCTCCTCCCCACCGTTCGCGGTGAGCTGCTCGAGTGCTATGCGATCACCGAGGAGCACGCGGGATCCGATGTCGCAGCGATCACCACAACCGCGCGCCGCAGCGGTGAGAACTACGTGCTGGACGGCGTGAAGTGGCACGTCACGTCGTACAACGAAGCGGCGTACGTCTTCGTGCAAGCCGTGTTGACCGATGGGCAGTACGCCGGCCAGCAAGCGCTGTTCGTCGTCGACCTGCCAACCGAGGGAGTTCGCGTGGTCCGCACTCCTGCGTACTCCCACACCATCGACCACCACCACCCGATCGTGGCCTTCGAAGAGGTCCACGTGCCCGCGACGCATCTGGTGGGAGATGAGTCACTCGGGATGGCCTTCGCTTATGAGTGGTTCCGCTTCGAGCGCCTGATGATCGCGGCTCGTTGCCTGGGCGCGACCGAGCGACTCATCGAGGAGGCCACCGCCTTCGCCCGGGAGCGCACCGTGCAGGGGGTGCCGTTGCTCGATCGCCAGCTCGTGCAAGCCATGCTCGCCGACAGCTGCACCGAGCTGTTCGCCGCCCGTTCAATGGTCTACGAGACCGCTCGGTCGGTCGACCGCGCAGACGACCGCAAGGTGCTGCACGCCCGGTGCTCGATGGTGAAGCTGTTTGCCTCGGAGATGGCGAACCGGGTCGCCGACCGCGCGGTGCAGATCTTCGGCGGGCGCGGCTACATGCGTGAGAACGTCGCCGAACGCTTCTACCGCGAGCTGCGCGTCGAGCGCATCTGGGAGGGGGCGAGCGAGGTTCAGCGCCTCATCATCGCCGACCAGCTGACGAAGCGGGGACTGCCTGCGCTGCTTTGAGGCGCGACGGGCGAACACTCGCAGGCGCTCTTGACGCACCGGGGAGGCTTCAAACGCCCGGTCTCACGGGGAGGTCCGGTACGCCAGCGGTAACTGCTGGCGTACCGGCGACGCTTCGTTAGGAGGTGTACGAGCCGAAGTCGAAGTCGTCCAACGCCACCGACTGCCCCGTCGACTGACCGAAGTCGTAGTCGTAGGTGTCGTAGTCGATGGAGTAGGCGTTTGCCCGGGCTTCCTCGGTCGGCTCGACCCGGATGTTGCGGTAGCGCTCCAACCCGGTACCGGCCGGGATGAGCTTGCCCAGGATCACGTTCTCCTTCAGTCCGAGCAGCGAGTCGGACTTGCCGTGGATCGCTGCATCGGTCAGCACCTTGGTGGTCTCCTGGAATGACGCAGCAGAAAGCCACGACTCGGTCGCGAGCGACGCCTTGGTGATGCCCATCAGCACCGGGCGGCCGGAAGCCGGAGTGCCGCCTTCGGCGACGACCCGACGGTTCTCGGTCTCGAACTTGATGCGCTCGGCGAGCTCGCCCGGCAGCAGATTGGAATCGCCGCTTTCGATGACCGTGACCCGGCGCAACATCTGCCGGATGATGATCTCGATGTGCTTGTCGTGAATCGCGACGGCCTGACGGCGGTAGACCTCCTGCACCTGCTCGACCAGGTGCTCTTGCGTCGTGCGGGGACCGAGGATGCGCAAGACGTCTTGCGGATCGGCCTTCCCCACGGTCAGCTGTTGGCCGACCCCGACGCTCGAGCCTTCCTCGACGAGCATGCGGGTCCGCTTGCTCACCGGGTAAGCCTGCTCGTCCGAGCCGTCATCGGGTACGACGACGATCTTGCGGGTCTTGTCGGTCTCCTCGATCCGGACGCGTCCGGCGGCCTCGGAGATCGGTGCCTTGCCCTTGGGCTGGCGGGCCTCGAAGAGCTCGACCACGCGCGGCAGACCCTCGGTGATGTCGTCGGCCGACGCCACCCCCCCGGTGTGGAACGTGCGCATTGTCAGCTGGGTGCCAGGTTCGCCAATCGACTGGGCGGCGATGATGCCGACCGCTTCACCGATGTCGACGAGCTTGCCGGTGGCCAGGGAGCGGCCGTAGCACTTCGCGCAGGTTCCGGTCTTGGCGTCGCAGGTGAGAACTGAACGCACCTTGACGTCGGTGATTCCTGCTTCGACGAGCGCCGTGATCACGACGTCGCCGATGTCGTCGCCAGCCGCGGCCAGCACCTCACCGGTCTGCGGGTGCACAACCTCGACGGCCAGGTTCCGGGCGTACGCCGATGTCTCGACGTAGTCGTCCTTGGCCACCGAACCGTCGTCTCGCCGGACACCGATGACCTTGGACAGGCCCCGTTCGGTGCCGCAGTCGTCCTCACGGATGATGACGTCTTGCGACACGTCGACCAGCCGCCGCGGGAGATAGCCCGAGTCGGCGGTTCTCAGCGCCGTGTCGGCCAGACCCTTGCGGGCCCCGTGCGTGGAGATGAAGTACTCCAGCACCGACAGTCCTTCGCGGAAGTTGGCCTTGATCGGCCGGGGAATGATCTCCCCTCTCGGGTTGGCCACCAGACCACGCATACCAGCGATCTGGCGCACCTGGGTCATGTTTCCGCGGGCGCCGGAGTTGACGATCATGGAGATCGGGTTGGTCTTCTCAAACGTCGCCTCCATCGACTTCGTCACGTCGATGGTCGCGGTGGTCCAGATCTCGATCAGCTCTTGCCGACGCTCGTCGTCGGTGATGAGACCGCGCTCGTACTGCTGCTGCACCTTGGCTGACTGGTCTTCGAACCCGGCCATGATCTTGGGCTTGTCCGGCGGTGTGACGACATCGCCGATGGAAATCGTCACCCCGGACCGGGTTGCCCAGTAGAAGCCGGTGTCCTTCAATGCGTCGAGGGCATGGGCGACCTCGACCTTCGTGTAGCGCTCGGCCAGATCGTTGACGATCACGCCAAGTTGCTTCTTGCCCACCTCAGCATTGACGTAGGCGTAGTTCGTCGGGAGCGCCTCGTTGAAGATGGCTCGACCCAGCGTGGTCTGCAAGGTCAGCGGCTGACCGGGCTCCCAACCCTCCGGTATGGCGTCGCCAAGCGGCGGCACGACGTCGCCGAAACGGATGGAGACCTTGCTCTGCAACTCGATCTCGTGCCGGTCGAACGCCATGATGGCCTCGGCCACCGATGCGAACTGCCGGCCCTCACCCTGGTAATCGTCGCGATCAAGCGTGAGGAAGTAGATGCCGATGATCATGTCCTGCGTCGGCATCGTGACGGGCCGACCGTCAGCGGGCTTCAAGATGTTGTTGGTCGACAGCATCAGGATGCGCGCTTCGGCCTGCGCCTCGGCCGACAGCGGCAGGTGCACCGCCATCTGGTCACCGTCGAAGTCGGCGTTGAACGCCGTGCAGACGAGCGGGTGGATCTGGATGGCCTTGCCCTCGATCAGCTGTGGCTCGAACGCTTGGATGCCGAGCCGGTGCAGCGTCGGCGCTCGGTTGAGCAGCACGGGGTGCTCGGTGATCACCTCTTCGAGGACGTCCCACACAACCGGCCGGCTGCGCTCCACCATGCGCTTGGCGCTCGTGATGTTCTGGGAGTGGT
>JBBPZH010000073.1:0-15906 GCA_038198965.1 Propionibacteriales bacterium | reverse complement strand
TTGAGACCGTCCCCGGTGTCCATGCTCTGTCCGACCCGGGCGACTTCTGGACGATCGTGACCGGCAGCGGGTACCGGGCGACCCACGACGCCCTGAACCCGACCGAGCGAAACACCGTACGCGACATCACGCTGACCACCCTGGACCATGACCAGGTCAGAGCTGTCCGCACTGACGTGATCTACGCCGACGCCACCAGGTCCACCTGACCCGTCGAGTCGCAACCGGGCGATGGTCCGGCGATGTGTCCCGTCAGGTGGCGTCACTGTCGAAGGGCGCGGCTTCGTCTAGCTCGAGGGGACGGTGCCCTGGGCGTGCCGGGGCTTCGTCGTCGAGGTCGTCGAGCAGATGTTTCTGGACGAGCGCGCGGGGAGTCAGATCGCGCAAGTCGACGTTGGCGAACTCCGGTCCGAGCTCGTCTGAGAGTTGTGAGCGTGCCGACGATAAGGCCCGCCGGGCCGAGCGGAGCAACTGACCAGCTTGCCGGGCAACCTCGGGCAGCCGGTCAGGTCCGAAAATGAAGACCGCCACGATCGCGAGCACCATGAGCTCCGGCAGTCCGACGTCCCACATGTACTCAGCCTGCCACGGAAGGTCAGCGTCCGGCCGGTGACAATCCGAGCTGCCGGCCGACCAGCCCGCGACCCTTTGCGGCCAGGCCCCGTGCTAGCTCGAGCAGTACAGCGGCCGACGGGGCGTCGGGGTCGGCCACCACGATCGGCGTACCGAGGTCTCCGGCCGTGCGAAGACCGATGTCCAGCGGCACCTGTCCGAGCAGCGGCACCGGATAGCCGAAGCGCGCGGTCAGGGTGTCGGCAACCGCCTGGCCCCCACCGCTGCCGAAGACCTCCAGCCGGTGCGAGTCACCGCAGTGTGGGCACGGCAGGTAGCTCATGTTTTCGATGACCCCGAGCACCCGCTGGCGCATCATCGACGCCATGGTTCCGGCGCGCTCGGCTACCTCCGAGGCGGCCGACTGCGGGGTGGTCACCACCAGCACTTCCGAGCTCGGCAGATGCTGGCCGACGGAGATGGCCATGTCGCCGGTGCCCGGCGGCAGGTCGAGGAGCAGCACGTCGAGGTCGCCCCAGTACACGTCGGTGAGCATCTGCACCAGCGCCCGGTCGAGCATGGGTCCGCGCCAGGCGACGACCTGGTCACGCCGCGGCTTCAGCATGCCGATGCTGATCACGCTTAGGCCACGCACGGGCACCGGCATGATCATGTCCTCGACCTGCGTGGGCCGCTCGTCGGCGATGCCGAGCATGGCCGGGACTGAGTGGCCGTAGATGTCGGCGTCCAAGATGCCGACCTTGCGGCCCTCTCGAGCCATCGCGAGCGCCAGATTGACCGCCACCGACGACTTGCCGACGCCGCCCTTGCCCGAGGCGATGGCGTACACCTTGGTGAGTGAGTCAGGCCGGGCGAACGGGATTTCCTTGCTCACTTGGCCGCCGCGCAGCGTCGTTTGGAGCTCCTGACGCTGTTCGGGGCTCATCACGTCGAGCCGCACCGAGACCGACGACACCCCTGGCACTGCGCCGACCGCGGCGGTGACATCGCGCGTCAGCGTCTCCTTCATCGGGCAACCGGCGACGGTGAGCAGCACGGTGACCGCCACGACTCCGTCCGGCGACACGTCGACGTCTCGCACCATGCCGAGCTCGGTGATCGGACGGTGGATCTCGGGGTCGTTGACCTTCGCCAGAGCGGCAGTGATCGGCTCGAGCAGCGCGCTGGTCATACCGCCAGGTTACGTGGGGGCGCTGCGGGACCGGACTCGGCGGCTTCGCGACTCCCCGGTCCGCGGCCGTCAAGGTCGGCGAGCAGCGCTCGCAGCTCCGAACGCAGGAAGTCCCGGGTGGCCACCTCTCCGACTGACATCCGCAACGATGCGACCTCACGGGCGAGGAACTGCATGTCGGCATGGGATTGGGCGTTGGCCTCGCGGTCCTGCTCGATGATCACCCGGTCGCGCGCCTCCTGCCGGTTCTGCGCCAGCAGGATCAGGGGAGCGGCGTACGACGCCTGGGTGGAGAAGATCAGATTGAGCAAGATGAACGGGTAGGGGTCCCACTTCAGCCCGAAGACTCCGACCAGGTTGATGGTCAACCAGACGATGACGAAGACAGTCATGTAGGCGAGGAATCTTGCGGTCCCAAGGAAGCGGGCGAAGGTTTCCGCGAACCGCCCGAAGCGCTCGGGGTCGTAACTCGGCCGCGGCACCAGCTGACGAGACGTCTCGCGGGGTACGTCGAGCCGCGTTGTCCGGGCGCGGTGCCGGTGGGTCAGCTCACGCCGCTCGTCCTCGCGGACATCCTCACGCACCACCGGACACCGCCAGCGATGCCTCGACCGGTCGCTCGCGCCAGTTCTCCGGCAACAGGTGGTCGAGGACGTCGTCGACGGTTACCACTCCCAGGAGGTGACCGTTGTCGTCGACGACCGGGCTCGCGACGAGGTTGTACTGCGCGAGTAGTCGGGCCACCTCGTCGAGCGGTGTGTCGGTGCGCAGCGCTTCGAGGTCGTTGTCGATCACTCCTGAGACCAGGCTGGACGGCGGCTCTCTGAGGAGCCGCTGGAAGTGACCCACGCCGAGGAACCTGCCGGTCGGCACCTCGAGCGGGGCACGACAGACGTAGACCATGCCGGCAAGCGACGGCGACAGCTCCGCGTTGCGGATGTGGGCGAGCGCCTCTGCGACGGTCGCGTCCGGTGGCAGGATGACCGGGTCGGTCGTCATCAGACCACCGGCTGTGCGCTCTTCGTAGGCCATGAGCCGTCGTACGTCGGCTGCCTCACCGGGATCCATCAGCAGCAGCAGGCGCTCCGCTGCCTCGGCCGGTAGCTCGGCGATGAGGTCGGCTGCGTCGTCTGGTGACATCTCCTCCAGCACGTCGGCAGCCCGCTGCGAGCCCAGCTGACCCAGGATTTGCACCTGGTCGTCCTCTGGAAGCTCCTCCAGTACGTCGGCGAGCCGCTCGTCGCTGAGGGCGGCGGCTATCTCGGCACGGCGCTTGGGGGACAGGTCGTGGATGACGTTGGCGAGGTCGGCGGGCCGCAGTGCGTCGAGCGCCGCGAGCAGGTGCGTGGCGCCCTGTCCGGTCTGGGTCTCGGCCAGGCCGGTGATCTCTGCCCACTCGAGCACACGTTGGTTGCCCTTGCGGCCGAATCGTTTGGCGCCTAGCTGGACGGCCACCCGCGACAGCACCCAGTCGCGGGTGCGCCACTGCTCCATGGCGATGTCATAGACCACGGCGGTCTCACCGGTCTCGGTCAACGTGACGCTGCGGTCGAGCAGCTCCCCTAGCACGCGCGTCTCGGTGCTGCGCTGCTCGAAGCGGCGCATGTTGACCAACCCGGTGGTGATCACCTGACCGGAGTCGACCCTGGTGACGCGGGTCATCGGCACGAAGATGCGCCGTCGCCCGAGCACTTCCACGACCAGCCCGAGCACCCGGGGCGGCTTGGTGTCAGGGCGCAGCGCAACCACGACATCGCGGACCTTGCCCACCTGGTCACCGTTGGGGTCGTAGACGAGAAGGCCGGCGAGCCGTGCGATGAAGACACGAGTCGGCGCGGCGCTCACCCCCTGAGGTTACCGGTGTACACGCGCCTCTAGGCTGCATTCGTGCGGCTGGACTACGAGGTCGTCGACGTCTTCACCGACCGCGCATTCGCAGGAAACCCGCTCGCCGTCGTTTTCGGAGCTGAGCGTCTCGCGTCGGCACAGTTACTGGCGATCACCCGGGAGTTCAACCTCTCCGAGACGACCTTTCCGACAGCCCCGACCGACGCGGATCGAGCCGCGGGCATCGA
This sequence comes from Propionibacteriales bacterium, assembly GCA_038198965.1. Taxonomy (GTDB): domain Bacteria; phylum Actinomycetota; class Actinomycetes; order Propionibacteriales; family Nocardioidaceae; genus JAUJOE01. The sequence continues at coordinate 12,087 of JBBPZH010000073.1, read as the reverse complement.
CTACCGCGTCAGGATCTTCACGCCAGGAGGAGAGGTCCCGTTCGCGGGGCATCCCACCCTCGGCACCGCTTGGGTGTTGCGCGAACGCGGATCGCTGGCGGCGGGGGAGCGCGTGCAGATGTGCGGTGCCGGACCGATCGGCGTACAGGTGCCCGGTGACCCCCGGGATGCCGTCGAGCTGACCGCGCTGCCTCGCGATCGTGCCCGGGCCTTGCCTCGCACCGACGCCGAACAACTGGCTGACCTGGTGGGGCTCGCGCCCGACGACCTTGCCGGCGACGCGTACGTCGCAGGGTGCGGCCTCACGTGGCTGTACCTGCCCGTGACCTCCGATGCGCTAGCCGGCTCGCGGCCGAGCGCGCGGCGGATCACTGAGATGGACATCGAGCTCGGCTTCGTCGAGGACCCCCTCGACGGCGTCGCCGTGTATGCGATGGACACGACTGACAACGACGTCGACGTGCGTGCGCGGGTCTTCGTGCCCGGCTTCGGCATTCCCGAGGACCCAGCTACCGGGTCGGCCGCGGCGGGCCTGGGGTTGGTGCTCGTGGCGACCGGCGTTGCGGCATCGGATGGCGAGACGGCGTACGCGATCAGCCAGGGTGTCGAGATGGGTCGACCCTCGTGTCTGTACGGCCGGGTGGAGGCGACCGGAGGCTTGGCAACCCGGGTGCACGTGGCGGGGCAGGTTGTGCCAGTGGCAACCGGCAGGCTTGTCGTTCCAGCCGTACCGTGAGGCGGCAGCTCACCGGCCGACCTGTTGCGACGTTGCTGCTTCTCGCGGTCGGCGTCGCAGGTGTCTCCCTCTCGGGGCCGCTGATCGCAGCGGCGGCCGGGGTGCCGGCGCTCGCTATGTCGCTCTGGCGAAGTGCCCTTGGAGCCGGGGCGCAGCTCCCACGGGCATTGACCGTGTCCCGCCCAGAACTGGCGGCACTTCCCCGCCGGGAGGTCATCCGCAGCTGCTTCGCCGGGACGCTCCTGGCATGTCACTTCGCAACCTGGATCGAGTCCTTGAAGTACACATCGGTGGCGTCGTCGACGGCTCTGGTCTGCCTGCAGGCGGCATGGGTGGTGGTCATCGCCCGGTTGTCCGGCCAGCGGCCCGGCAGGCGGGTGTGGCACGGGCTGGCGCTGGCCTTCGCCGGGGTACTCGTCGTCTCGGGCGTCGACCTGTCGATTTCGACGCGCGCGCTGGCCGGTGACGCGCTGGCCCTGGTCGGTGGGATGTTCTCGGCCGGCTACGTCACTGTCGGTGGACGCGTGCGCGAGCACGCGAGTACGACGACGTACGCGCTCATCTGTTATGCGACCAGCGCTGCGGTGTTGCTGGCGGCTTGCTGGGTCGTACGAGTGCCGATCGTCGGGTTCTCGGGGCGCGATTGGCTGCTCATCATCTCGGTGACCATCGCCTCCCAGCTGCTCGGCCACTCCGTCTTCAACTACCTGTTGGCCACGATCAGCCCGACGGTGGTCTCGCTGACCATCTTGCTGGAGGTGCCCGGCGCGGCGATCCTCGCCGGAGTGCTGCTCGGCCAGACGCCGCCATCTACGGTCTATGTGGGGCTGGCGGCCATCTTGTGCGGGCTCGCTCTCGTCGTCCGCGCACGTTCCGCCGCGGCCGCCGACTCGGAGGCGCCGTACGACTAGCTGTGACTAGGGCGGTCACCGGTGGCGGTGGACACCAGGATCACTTGGGCCGCAAAGGTCAGTCTTTCGACGGTTCCTGGAATGGGCGGGAAGCGGGCCAGGAGCCGGCGGTGAGCAGTCTCACGGCCTTCGGCATGGGCGGCGGCGCGCTGTCCGGTTTAGGCTTCTGGTTCGTGAGCTCGAAGGGGATGCGGTCGCGCCGCTCGTGCCTGGCTGTTCCAGGCTCCAACCCCCGGTTCCTCGAGAAGGCGAAGGGACTCGATGCTGACCAGGTGTTCCTCGACCTCGAGGACTCGGTCGCACCGATCGCGAAGGAGGGGGCGCGCGGCACCGTCGTCGAAGCGCTCAACTCCGGCGGCTGGGGCGACAAGATCCGGGTTGTTCGCGTGAACGACTGGACCACCCAGTGGACCTACGGCGACGTCATCGAGGTCGTCGAGGGAGCGGGCGCGAACCTTGACTGCGTCATGCTTCCAAAGGTCCAGTCGCCGGAGCACGTCGTCGCCCTTGACCTCCTGCTCACCCAGGTGGAGCAGAACGCAGGCCTCGAGGTCGGCAGGCTCGGGATCGAAGCGCAGATCGAGAACGCCAAGGGCCTCATCAACGTCGACGCGATCGCCACCGCCAGCCCACGCGTGGAGACGATCATCTTCGGACCGGCCGACTTCATGGCCTCGATCAACATGAAGTCACTCGTCGTGGGTGAGCAGCCGCCCGGGTACGACGTCGGCGACGCCTACCACTACATACTCATGCGGCTGCTCATGGCAGCACGGGCAGCCGACGTCCAGGTGATCGACGGGCCGTATCTGCAGGTCCGCGACGTCGAGGGCTTCCGCCGCGTGGCCGCTCGCAGCGCCGCACTCGGGTACGACGGCAAGTGGGTCCTGCACCCCGCCCAGATCGCCGCCGCCAATGAGGTGTACTCACCGCTGCAAAGCGACTACGACCACGCCGAGAACATCCTCGACGCCTACGCGCACTACACGTCACCCGAGGGTGGCGCCACCGGCGCCGTCATGCTTGGCGAGGAGATGATCGACGAGGCATCGCGCAAGATGGCGGTGGTGATCGCAGCGAAGGGTCGCTCGGCCGGGATGACGCGCACCGACGTGTGGCAACCGCCGGCCGCCTGAGCTCGGGAAGGCATCAGCTATGGGACGGCTTTGTCAGACAGACGGCCTGACCGACATCCAGACCGCGATCCTCAAGACGGTCCGGGACTTCGTCGACGCTGAAATCCTGCCGGTGGCGACTGAGCTCGAGCACCGCGACGAGTACCCCACCGACATCGTCAAGGGTATGCAGGACCTCGGGCTGTTTGGCTTGACCATCCCCGAGGAGTACGGCGGCCTGGGCGAGTCGCTGCTCACCTACGCCCTGGTGGTCGAGGAAATTTCACGTGGCTGGATGAGCGTCTCGGGCATCGTCAACACGCATTTCATCGTCGCTCACATACTCATGCACCACGGCACGGAGGAGCAGAAGCAGCACTTCCTTCCTCGGATGGCGACCGGTGACGTGCGCGGGGCGTTCTCGATGTCAGAGCCCGGTTGCGGCTCCGACGTGGCCGCCATCAAGACCAAGGCGGTGCCGCGCGACGAGTCGACGTACGTCATCAACGGCCAAAAGATGTGGCTGACCAACGGTGGCTCTTCGACGCTGGTGGCGGTGCTGGTCAAGACCGACACCGGAGCGGAGTCGGTCTACCGCAACATGTCCACGTTCCTCATCGAGAAGCCAGCGGGTTTCGGCGAGGTGCTGCCCGGGCTCACCGTGCCCGGCAAGATCGACAAGATGGGTTACAAGGGGGTCGACACCACCGAGCTGGTGCTCGAGGACTTCGAGATCGGCGCCGACCGGGTCCTTGGTGGCCAGCCGGGCCGTGGCTTCTACCAGATGATGGACGGCGTCGAGGTCGGCCGCGTCAACGTGGCGGCTCGTGGCTGCGGCGTGGCTGAGCGGGCTTTCGAGCTCGGTGTGCGGTACGCCCAGCAGCGCGAGACGTTCGGCAAGAAGATCGCTGAGCACCAGGCTGTGCTTTTCCGGCTCGCGGAGATGGGCACCAAGGTCGAGGCGGCGCACCAGATGATGGTGAAGGCGGCTCGCACCAAAGACTCGGGTGAGCGCAACGATCTTGAGGCCGGGATGGCGAAATACCTCGCGTCGGAGTACTGCTCCCAGGTCGTGGAGGACTCTTTTCGCATCCACGGCGGCTACGGTTTCTCCAAGGAGTACGAGATCGAGCGGCTCTACCGCGAGGCGCCCATGCTGCTGATCGGTGAAGGCACCGCCGACATCCAGCGGATCATCATCGGCAGACGACTGCTCGAGGACTACAAGTTGCGCTAGAGGGCACCGCTCGGTTGAGCACTGCTGGTTTTCCCGGTGGGCACCAACCGACGACCTGCCGCTGAGGAGGCGACATGACGACACCACTGCCAGAGTTGCCGAGGGGTTTGCCGATCGGCACCTACCCGACGTACGAGCGGGCCCAGGAGGCCGTGGACTATCTCTCCGACAACGAGTTCGCCGTCGAGAACGTGACGATCGTGGGCAGCGATCTGCGCCTGGTCGAGCGCGTCACCGGTCGGCTCACTCGCGGGCGGGTGGCGGGCGCCGGTGCGGCAAGCGGTGCGCTCTGGGGTCTGTTCATCGGCACGTTCGTGATGTTGTTCGGTGCCGGCGTTTCCCTGCTCGTCCCGGTCATCGCGGCGATCTTGGGCGCCATCGTGGGTGCCGTGTCCGGCCTGCTTGCGTACGCCGCCACCGGCGGCAAACGCGACTTCACCTCCAGAACAGCCGTGGTGGCGACGTCGTACGAGCTGGTGTGCCACCCGCCGGTCGCTGAGGAAGCTCGCAACCTGCTTGGTCGCCTGGCGTTGCGGGACGGCTGACGCGTGCAGTTCGGGCGCAGCTTCGAGGAGTTCGAGGTCGGGGCGACGTACAAGCATTGGCCGGGCAAGACGGTGACCGAGTACGACGACCACTTGTTCTGCCTGCTTACCATGAACCACCACCCGCTGCACCTGGACGCGAACTACGCCGAGAACGCCACGCAGTTCGGCCGGAATGTCGTGGTCGGCAACTACGTCTATTCGCTGCTGCTGGGCATGAGCGTGCCCGATGTGTCCGGAAGAGCGATCGCCAACCTGGAGGTCGAATCGCTGCGCCACGTCGCGCCGACCTTCCATGGCGACACGATCTACGGCGAGACCACGGTGCTCGACAAGCGGGAGAGCGCGTCGAAGGACGACCGCGGTGTCGTGCACGTCGAAACGGTCGGCTACAACCAGGACGGCGTCGTCGTCTGCACGTTCCGGCGCAAGGTCATGGTGCCGAAGGAGAACTACCTCATGGCGCGCGGCGGCGAGCAGCCGGCCCGACCGGTCCCGCAGCGCGACTGAACGCGACTGGGCGCCACAGCTCGCTGCGACCCGCCAAGTCCGTCGACCGAGGCCGCCGCTGCCGACCGAGGCCGGCGACCCAACAAATCCGTCGCGCTGGTGAGCCTTCGAGCTTTACCATCGCGGTGCCCGAACACCGACAAGGAGTTAGCCATGCGAGCAGCTTCCACGCCCCGGACCTTCATCCGTCGAGCTGTGGAGCTGACCCTTGTCATTACTCAATCTCGGAATCGTCGCGCATGTTGACGCGGGCAAGACCAGCCTGACCGAACGGCTTCTTTTCGAAGCCGGTGTCATCGCTGCACCAGGAAGCGTCGACGCCGGTACGACGCGCACCGACTCCATGGACCTGGAGCGGCGCCGCGGCATCACCATCAGGTCGGCAGTCACGTCGTTCGACATCGGCGACCTGACCGTCAACCTCCTGGACACGCCCGGACACCCCGATTTCATCGCTGAAGTGGAGCGGTCTCTCACTGTTCTGGACGGAGCCATCCTGGTCCTCTCGTCGGTCGAGGGCGTTCAACCGCAAAGCGTCGTCATCTGGCGTGCACTGCGCCGTCTCTGCGTGCCAACCCTTATGTTCGTGAACAAGGTGGATCGCGGGGGTGCGGACGTGGAGTCCGTGATCGCCGACGTACGCCGCCGGTTGCACCCCAATGTGCTGAGTCTTGCGTTCGCCACGGCGCAGGGTACGCGTGACGCCTCGGTGCGCACGGCCTCACTTGCCGACCCTGAGATCATCAACCGGCTCACCGAGGTGGATGACCGGCTGCTGACGGCATGGGTCAACAACCGTCATCTGCCCGTCGCGGAGGTGAGACGTTCACTACGCCGGGCCGTGGGCGCCGGCACAGTGGGGGCGGTGACGTGCGGCTCCGCCATCACGGGAGCTGGCGTTCCCGAGCTTCGCGCCATGGTCGCCGACCTGCTTCCCCGAGCCGCCGGGCGGGCGGACGTCCCAGCCGCCGGCACCGTCTTCGCGATCGACCGGGACGACCGGGGCAAGCAGGCGCATGTGCGCCTGTGGGCTGGACGTATCTGCACTCGTGACCAGCTGAGTCTGTCCGGACGCGAACCGGAGCGAATCACCGAGGTGCAGGTGAGTCGCCACGGGCGCTTCGAACCCAGCGCCTCGGCAGCAACAGGTGAGGTGGCAGCCGTGCGCGGGCTGGTGTCAGCCCGGATCGGAGACACCTTCGGCCCGGTGCCTGACCAGCGTGAGATCAGGTTGTTGCCCGCGTCGATGCGGGCGCTGATAGAGCCGCTCGACCCCACGCAACGAACAGCGCTCTTCGATGCGCTGAGCGAGCTTGCCGAAGAAGATCCGCTCATCAACCTGCGCATCGACGACGTATCCGCCGAGGTCGCCGTCGACCTGCACGGCGTGGTGCAACGTGAGGTGATCGGAGCGCTGCTGGCGGAGAGGTACGCCGTCGAGGTCCGTTTCCGCGAGATCTCGACAGTCTGCATCGAGCGGGTGGTCGGTACCGGCGAGGCGTTGGAATTGGTTCGGGCTGACGGCAATCCGTACCTCGCCACCATCGGGCTCCGGGTGGAGGCAGCACCATCAGGTACCGGAGTGGTGTTCTCGCCTGGCGTTGAGCGGGGCAACCTGCCACCGGCCTTCATCGCAGCGACAGAGGAAGGGGTGCGCTCAGCCCTCCGACAGGGGTTGTTTGGATGGGAGGTCACCGACTGCCGGGTCACGCTGACGCAGTCGGGCTACTTTCCGCGGCAGAGCCACCCTCACCAGAAGTTCAACAAGGCGATGTCGAGCGTCGGTGCCGATTTCCGCCACCTCGCTCCGGTCGTCGTTATGAGCGCGCTGGCGACGGCGGGCACCCACGTGTGCGAGCCCGTCGATCGGTTCGAGCTGGAGCTGCCTGACAGCTCGCTCAACAGTGTGCTCGCCGAACTGGGCCGACTGGCGGCGGTGACTACCCATGTCGAGTCGCTGGGGAGTTATGCCCGCCTCAACGGCACGGTGCCCTCGAGCCAGGTGGCCGAGGTGTCCCGGAGGCTACCCGACCTCACCGGTGGCGCAGGCGTGCTGGTCAGTGGACTGGATCACTACGCGCCGGTTCGCGGCCAGCAGCCCGTTCGCCGCCGGGTCGGCCCCGACCCGTTGGACCGCTTGACCTGGTTCCGCGAGGTACCGCGGTAGTCCCGCTGGTTGTCGATCCGCGGCCTTTACACCGCTTGTCCCGCACTGGGAACATGTGCGGCATGCGCGCACCGCACGACGACATCTCGGACAGTCCGCCCCCGACGAGATCGGACGGGGACGCCCAGAGCTCAGCACCAATCATCCCCGCAGCGCGGCTCGGGACGGAGTCCACGGACGGTTCCGCGCGATCATTGGACCTGCCGGCGCTCGGCCGGCAGGCGCGTACGTCGTTCATCGCAAGCGACGCCCCGGACGACCCGGCTAATACCGGCCTTCGAGGCCTGCTGGCCCGCAGCGGTGTCCGCACCAAGCCGTCCGCGCAGGAGCAGGCGCTGCGCGACGACGTCAGCCTGGTCAGCCAGCACTGGCCCGGACCCCGCACCATCGCGATCGCCAATCCCAAGGGCAGCGCGAACAAGACGCCGACCGCTCTGTGCCTGTCTGCAGTCTTCGGCCGCTACGGCGGCGGGGGCGTGCTGGCCTGGGACAACAACGAAACCCGCGGCACTGCCGCGTGGCGAAGCACCAGAGGACCACACGAGGCCACCGTGCTCGATCTGCTCCCTTGCACCGAAAACCTGATGGCGGCGAGCGCGCAGGTGGCCGAACTGGCTCGGCACGTGCACCACCAACCGGCTGACAAGTTCGACGTGCTGTGGTCCGACCAGTCGACGCGGGGCGAGCACGAGGTCACCGGCGATGAGGTCGATGCCGTTCATCAGGTCGCCAGCAAGTACTACCGGTTGATCGTGATGGACTCCGGCAACTCCGAGCGGGCCAGCAACTGGCGAGCGATGATCCGGCGAGCTGACAGCCTTGTCGTACCCGCCACCGACGTCGAGGACACCGCTGAGGCGGGCGCCCGGATGCTCGAGGCGTTGGCGCAGCGAGACGAGCACTCCGCCGACCTGGCGCGCAACGCCGTCGCCGTCATCTCCCAGCGCACGCCCGGGAACGACCGCAACCTGCGGCGCATCGTCGATGGGTTCCGTCCGCTTGTCCGCACCGTCGTAACGATCCCGCATGACGCGGCCCTTCACACCGGCGTGATCCGGTTCGACGCGCTGCGGCAGAGCACTCAGCGGGCGTGGCTCTCGGCGGCCGCCGCGGTCGCCGAAGCGCTGTGACCGCTTCAGAGCCCGCCGCCGATCTCCAGGACAGATCTCAGACCCCGGATCCCCAGCGGGACGTCGAGGTCTGGATGATCCGGCACGGCCAGACGGAGTGGAGCAAGTCCGGCCAGCACACCGGTACGTCGGACCTCGCGCTCACGCCGGCGGGGGAGCAGGCAGCGCGAGCCCTGCGCCCTGTGCTCGCCGCTACGTCGTTCGACCGCGTCTTCACCAGTCCCCTCCAGCGAGCCCGGCGCACCGCCGAGCTCGCTGGGCTGGCGAGCCCGGAGATCGATCCCAACCTGACGGAGTGGGACTACGGCGACTACGAGGGCCTCACCCGGGCACAGGTGCGGGAGAAGGACCCGGGTTGGACCGTCTGGAAGGACGGCGCTCCCGGTGGGGAGTCACCGAAGCAGATCAGCGAGCGCGTGGACGGGCTGATCAGCAGTTACCAGGCGATGTCTGGCCGGATCTTGCTGGTTGCTCACGGACACGTCCTGCGCGTGCTGGGTGCGCGGTGGGTCGACCAAGCGGCCGCGCTGGGTGAGCACCTTCCGTTGGACACCGCGACGTTGTGCGTGCTCGGCTTCGACCGCGGGACGCCGGTGTTGCAGCGCTGGAACTGTCAGCTCAGCTGACCGTCGACCAGATCGACCACTGCTCAAGCGTCTGCGCCAGCCCGGGGGAGCAGTCGAGCGCCGCGAGCTCCTCCCTGCTGACCCATGCGACGGCGCTGGCGTCGTCACCGGCGACCGGATGCGGCGGCGAAGGCTCCACCGGCGTCGCGCTGAAGTCGGTGACGTCGTAGACCGCGCCCTCGGCGAACGGGATCTCCACCCTGCCGAGCTCTGCCCCCACCCGCACCTGGAGGCCGGTCTCTTCGAGCACCTCGCGGGCGACAGCCTCGACCAATGACTCACCCGCCTCGACCCGACCACCTGGCAGCGACCACCGTCCGGCGGCCGGTGGATGTGCACGGCGTACGACGAGTAGCCGCCCGTGCTCATCGAGCACGACAGCTCCTACACACGGCACGCGCACCCGGGCCACGTTAGCGGCGGCGAGTCGTGCCTTGACCGCAGCGCCGGTGGCCACCACGGTTTACGCATGCACCGCGCGCTCACCGTCGTCGAGCCGGTGACCGCGGTGCTCGGCGACGCGATCCGGGATGTCCCGGGTCCCCTGTGGTGCCCATGGCCGCCGCCGACCGGCTGGGTGTTCACCGGGATGGCCTACACCGAGGACGACACGACCGCTGGCGCCGCCACGATCTCCAGCTGGCGTGGGCCCGATTTGTTCGGTGACCCGGCCGAACTGCTGCTGGTCTGCGAAGAAGCCGGCGCGGGGATTGGCAGTTCGCTCGCCGGCCGACACGAAACCTATCCCGGGTCAAACGTCGGGGAGGGCACACCGCACGCCCGCTTCACAGTCGACGAGCGGGCGGTGCCGCTGTGGTCGGTGGACGGAGTGGCGGCCGACCGGGCGGTGTACGCCGGTGAGGCGGCCGGCCGCTGGCTGTGGGTGATCGTGCACCCCGCTGAGTCAAGTGCGATCGTCGTGGCGCCGATGCGGCTCACCGACGCCCACCAGCTGGGCGCGGAGCTCGCCGTGCTGCCGATCGGGGAGCTCTCGCCGCGACTTGTCGTCGCGTGACGCCTCTAGGGTGAAGCGGTGCTCATCGACCTGCACACCCACTCGACCGCCTCAGACGGCACTCAGCCGCCGGCTGAGGTGATCGAGCGAGCTGCCACGACCGGACTCGACGTCGTCGCCCTCACCGACCACGACTCCGCGAGCGGCTGGCAGGAAGCAGCAGCAGGGGCACATCAGTTCGGGATCGGGTTCGTTCCGGGCATCGAGATATCCACCAAGCACGGCGGAACCGGCGTACACCTGCTCGCCTATCTGCTCGATCCCAGCTATCCGCCGCTGCGGGCCGAGCTCGACAAGATCCTCGCCGGCCGCGGCGGGCGGCTCACATCCATGTTGGCGCAACTTCGAGCCATCGGAGTCGAGATCACCGAGGCAGACGTGATCGCGCAGGCCGGCAGGTCGCCGGCAATCGGTCGGCCGCATGTCGCGGACGTGATGGTCGCCAAGGGTCTGGTCGCGAACCGCTCCGAAGCCTTTGCCACCTACCTTGATCCGGGTCGGCCCGGGTATGCCGTCCGGTATGCCGCGCACACTGCAGAGATGATCCGCCTCGTGAGTGAAGCCGGGGGAGTGTCGGTCATCGCGCATCCGTGGGGACGCGGCAGCCGCCGGGTGATCGATCTTGCGGCGCTCTCGAGCTTCACCTCGGCTGGTTTGGTGGGCTTGGAGGTCGACCATCAAGACCACACGCCGGGCGACCGCGTCGAGCTACGCCGGCTGGCCGCTGAAGCCGGGCTGCTCGTGACCGGCGCGAGCGACTACCACGGTGACGGCAAGGTGGCGCACGAACTCGGCTGCAACGTCACAGCGCCCGACCAGTTCGAGCAACTGATCGAGGCAGCTGCCTGCGCTGGTCGATTGAGCGGCCGCGACGTCTCGGCGGGAGTCAGCTGGTGAGCTCCGTCATCAACCTCACCTTGTTCAGCCAGGCGTTCGTCACGCTGTTCGTCATCATGGATCCTCCCGGCGCCATCCCGATGTTCTTGTCGCTGACGCGACAGCTGCCGACCAAACTGCGACAGCGTGCCGCCTCGCAGGCGTGCCTCGTCGCCTTCGGTGTGATCGTCGCCTTCGCGCTGTTCGGCCGACAGATCCTGAGCTATCTGCGCATATCACTGCCGGCCCTGCAGTGTGCCGGCGGGCTGCTGCTGCTCTTGGTGGCGCTGGAGCTCCTCACCGGCAAGGAGGACGAGCCCGCCGCCAACGCCAACGTCAACGTTGCCTTGGTGCCGCTCGGCACCCCGCTCCTGGCCGGTCCCGGCGCGATCGTCGCCACGATGGTCTTCGCGGGGCGGGTCCACGCCGTGCCCGACTTCGTGGCCGTCGCGCTCGGGGTGGTGTGCGTCCACCTGGCGCTGTGGGCGACGCTGCGCTTCTCCACCGGCATCTTGCGCTTGATCCGCGAGAGCGGCATCACGTTGGTCTCTCGGATTGCCGGACTACTGCTGTCGGCGATCGCCGTGCAGCTCATCGCCGACGCCGTACGCGCCTTCATCGTCTCCCCCTAGCGCATCCAGAGGCGTGCCAGCGCGTCGCGGGTCGCCTCCGGCTGCTCGCGCGCGGGGGAGTGCGCCGCACCGTCGATCACCACCACTGAACTGCCCAACGCTTCAGCAAGCTCCGCTTGGACGGCATGCGACCAGGCGTCGTCATTCTCGCCACGCACCACCCAGACCGGCAGATCAAGCCCGACCAAGGCAGTGGTCATGTCCGGCGTCTCAGCCAACAAGCGGCCGATGGCGGCGAGCGAACCTGGGGAGTTCGCGAGGAACCGGGAATGCAACCACCGCTCGACCTGCGGCTCGGGCGCCGGCTTGCCCCGCTCGAGATCACGACGGCTCTTGTGCTGATAGGCGGCGTCCGGACCCTGGCCCTGCAACAGCTCCACGCCTTCGAGTAGCGCGCTGCGCTGCTCACCGGCAAATCCACCCGGTCCAGAACACAGGAGGGTCAGGCTGGCCCACCGGCGAGGTTCGGCCAGTGCGGCCGCGGCGGCGACGAGCCCACCGAACGAGTGTCCGACGAGGTGCACCTGCTCCGCCGTACCGTGAAGTGCACCGGCCACCGCGAGAGCGTCGGCCGCGAAGCCGGCAAG
>JBBPZH010000072.1:0-14021 GCA_038198965.1 Propionibacteriales bacterium | reverse complement strand
GGCTGGCTTACCTGCGTCCAGAGACCGCGCAGGGCATCTTCGTCAGCTTCGCGCAGGTGATGACGACCGCTCGGCGCAAGCCGCCGTTCGGGATCGCCCAGATCGGCAAGAGCTTCCGCAACGAGATCACACCGGGCAACTTCATCTTCCGCACCCGTGAGTTCGAGCAGATGGAGATGGAGTTCTTCGTCGAGCCGGGCACCGACGCGGAGTGGCATCAGACCTGGATCGACCTGCGGACCGACTGGTACGTCGACCTCGGCGTCGACCGCGGCAACCTGCGCCTCTACGAGCACCCGGCCGAGAAGCGGTCGCACTACTCCACCCGCACCGTCGACATCGAGTACCGCTTCGGCTTCACCGGCTCGGAGTGGGGCGAGCTCGAAGGCATCGCGAACCGCACTGATTTCGACCTCACCCAGCACTCCAAGTTCTCCGGAGTCGATCTGTCGTACTTCGACCAGGCCAAAGGTGAGCGCTGGACGCCGTACGTCATCGAGCCGGCCGCCGGTCTGACCCGCTCACTCATGGCCTTCCTCATCGACGCCTACGCCGAGGACGAGGCGCCCAACGCCAAAGGCGGTGTCGACAAGCGCACGGTGCTTCGGCTCGATCCGCGGCTGGCGCCGGTGAAGGTCGCCGTACTGCCGCTGTCGCGCAATGCCGACCTGTCTCCGAAGGCCAAAGCGCTCGCGAGTGACCTGCGTCGGTCGTGGAACGTCGACTTCGACGACGCCGGCGCTATCGGGCGGCGCTACCGACGACAAGACGAGGTCGGTACGCCGTACTGCCTGACCGTCGACTTCGACACCCTCGACGACGACGCAGTCACCATCCGCGAACGCGACACGATGAAGCAAGAGCGCATTGGGCTGGACTCGGTCGTGCCGTACTTCGCGGAACGTCTTGCCGGTTGTTGAGCGCTCACCAGGCACAATAGTCGGCGTGCTTGCGCTGACGCTCCGCTCCCGGCCCGCCCTGGCCGTTGCCGCGCTCGGCGTCGGAGGCTTGATGGTTGCGGGTTGTTCCGGAAGCAGCACCGCCGCATCGAGCCCGTCGCACTCGACGACGTCATCGTCCTCGCCGTCACGGAGGACATCGCCGAGCACACCCGCCACCCCGGTCGAACCGGGCACCATGCGGCCCGGCACCAAGCTCAAGCTCGGTCAGCCGGCCGTCGTCCGCTACACCGCCAATGCGGCACACGACTCGCTGATGAAGCTGACCGTCGACAAGCTCAGGCAGGGCAAGCTCAAGGACCTGCACGCGTTCCAGCTCAGCGATTCGGCGAAGAAGTCGAACGTCTACTACGCCTGGGCGAGAGTAAAGAACACCGGTGACGGCGATCTGGGTGGGCAGCCACTGCAGCTCTACGGCAAAGTTTCGCATGACCTGGTCGTGCCCCCGGTGATCATGGGTGCGACGTTCAAGAAGTGCCCATACCACCCGCTGCCGAAGAAATTCACCTCCGGTGACTCAGCTTCGGTGTGCGTGCTTCTCCTCGCTCCGCATCACGGCAACGTCAAGGCGGTGCAATGGCGACCCGCAGACGGCTCTGCGCCGATCACGTGGACAGCCCGACACTGACGCAAGGCGGGGACGCTTCGAGACTGCACCTGGGGCAGCTCCCGGTGGACCCGCCAGTGGTGCTGGCACCCATGGCGGGCGTCACGAACGCCGCCTTTCGCACCCTGTGCCGGGAGCAGGGAGCCGGCTTGTACGTCTGCGAGATGATCACCAGTCGCGGCCTGGTCGAGCAGGACCCGGCGACTCTGGGCATGCTCGTTTTCGATCCCGAAGAAACGGTTCGCTCGGTTCAGCTGTACGGCGTCGACCCGCGCTACCTGGCGCAGGCGGCAACCATCCTCTGCGGCGACTACGGCGTCCAGCACATCGACTTGAACTTCGGCTGCCCGGTGCCGAAGGTCACTCGCAAGGGCGGCGGAGCTGCGTTGCCCTGGAAGCTGCGTCTCCTCGCCGCAATCCTGGAGGCGACGGTTCGGGCGGCGGCGCCGTACGGCGTTCCGGTCACGGTCAAGACACGCAAAGGCATCGACGACGACCACCTCACATTCCTCGACACCGGCCGCATCGCCGAGGAGGCCGGCTGCGCGGCGGTCGCGTTACACGCGCGCACTGCCGCGCAGCACTACTCCGGTGCGGCCGACTGGGATGCCGTCGCGGAGCTCGTCGAGGCCGTGACCATCCCGGTGCTCGGCAACGGCGACATCTGGGAAGCCGACGACGCGCTCCGGATGGTCGAGAAGACAGGATGCGCAGGTGTTGTCGTCGGGCGTGGCTGCCTCGGCCGGCCATGGCTGTTCCGCGACCTGGCAGCTGCCTTCGGAGCCGGAGCGCCTGTTCCGTTGCCGACGCTCGGCGAGGTGGCGGTCATGATGCGCCGGCATGCTGAGCTGCTGGTGCGTTACCTCGGCGAGGAGCGCGGCTGCAAGGAGTTCCGTAAGCACATCGCCTGGTACCTCAAGGGGTACGCCGCCGGCGGCGAGCTGCGCTCATCGCTCGGTCTGGTAGACAGCCTGCGCATGCTCGAGATACTGCTGGCGAGGCTCGACTCTGACGAACCGTTCCCGATCGCCGAGCTAGGCACACCGCGGGGACGTCAGGGAAGCCCTCGCCGGGTCGTCCTACCCGAGCACTGGCTGGATTCCCGCGACGACATGTACGTCGACCGGGCCGCCGAGCTCGGCGTCTCTGGCGGCTGAACGGTGTGGTTGGCCGTTTCGGCCGGACAGGGTCGGGCAGTACGTCGCCCCGGTGACGTGAAACTCGGGATCGTTGTGGCGCCGGTGGTCGGCGCAGAGCAGCATGGTGTGGGATCAGGAGGGTGAGCATCAATCCCCGGCTTCTGGACGCCTCACGGTTGAAGCACGAGGAGTACGGCGACGCGGACGTGCAGCGCCTGCTGGACGAGCCGAGCGACTCCCGCCGCTCGCCGTTCGAGCGGGACCGGGCCCGCATCGTGCACTCGGGTGCTTTGCGCCGGCTGGCTGCCAAGACCCAAGTGGTGGGACCGGCGAGCTCGGACTTCGTCCGCAACCGGCTGACGCACACGCTCGAGGTGGCGCAGGTCGGCCGCGACCTGGCCGTCACGCTCGCGTGCAGTCCCGACCTCGTCGAAGCGGCTTGTCTCGCCCATGACCTCGGGCATCCTCCGTTCGGCCACAACGGCGAGCGGGCGCTCAACGACGTCGCTGCCGACATCGGTGGTTTCGAGGGCAACGCGCAGACGCTGCGCCTGCTCACGCGGTTGGAGCCCAAACGCTTCACGCCTGACGGCCGCAGTGTCGGTCTCAACCTCACGCGGGCGACGCTGGACGCGGCAACGAAGTATCCCTGGACGCTCGATGCGGCTCCGGAGCTCGCCGGTCGCCACGGTGATGGCCTGCCGCGAGCGGTCCGCAAGTTCGGCGTGTACGTCGACGACCTGCCGGTGTTCGACTGGATGCGTTCGGGTTGTCCAGCGGGCCGCACCTGCATGGAGGCCCAGGTCATGGACTTCGCGGACGACGTCGCCTACAGCGTCCACGACGTGGAAGACGGCGTCGTGGCCGGGCGGATCGAGCTCACCCGGCTCACGGACCCCGGTGCCCGGCATGACGTCTGGTCGACGGTTCGGGAGTGGTACGCCGCCGAGCGGAGCGACTCCGACCTCGACGGGGCGTGGCGCCGGCTCGCATCCCTCGACGGCTGGCCGAGGTCGCCGTACGACGGCAGCCGCGGCCACCTTGCAGCGCTGAAGAACCTCACGAGCCGGCTCATCGGGCGCTTCTGCACCGCTGTCTCGGCAACACCAGGTCCGCTGGCAACGAGAGGCAGTGACGCACCTGTCAGGTACGCCGCCTGCCTGCACGTCCCTGACGAAGTGCTCGCTGAGATCGCCGTACTGAAGGGAGTGGCTGCCCACCTCATCATGCGGGCTGACGACCGGGTGCCGGCGCTGACCCGGCAGCGCGAACTGCTCACCGAGCTGGCAGCTGCGCTGCAGGGAAGTGGACCGACCGCCTTCGACCCGGTGTTTCGCGGTGACCTGGCTGCTGTGGGCGACGAACGAGCACGGTTGCGGGTGGTGGTGGATCAGGTCGCCTCGCTGACTGATGTTTCGGCTATGGAGAGGCATCGGCGGCTGACCGGCGCTGCGTAGACTCGCGAAGGTGGCTGGCCGGATCCGGGACGACGACATCGCCTTGGTGCGGGAGCGCTCGCGAATCGACGAGGTGGTCTCCGACCACGTGACGTTGCGCCCAGCCGGGGGTGGATCGCTCAAGGGCCTGTGCCCGTTCCATGACGAGAAGAGTCCGTCCTTCCACGTGACACCGGCTCGCGGGGTCTACCACTGCTTCGGTTGCCAACGAGGTGGCGATGTCATCACCTTCGTACAGGAAGTCGAGGGCGTCGGCTTCGCAGAGGCCGTCGAGCGGTTGGCCGGTCGGTACGGCGTCGCCTTGCGCTACGTGGACGACAACTCGGCGGCTCCGCGCCGCGACCCCGGTCAGCGCACGCGTCTGCTCGAAGCCAACCGCATCGCGGCCACCTTCTACGCCGAGCAGCTCGATGGCCCGGAAGCTCAGCCTGGACGGGAGTTCCTTCGAGCCCGCGGATTCGACCAGGACTCCGCCGCGACCTTCGGCGTCGGCTTCGCGCCACGCTCGGGTCACGCCTTGCTGCAGAATCTGCGGGCCAGCAAGGTCGGTGAGGACGACGCGGTGATTGCCGGTCTGGTGGCCCGCGGCCAGCGCGGACCGTACGACCGGTTTCGTGGACGCCTGCTCTGGCCGATCCGCGACGTGGCCGGGGAGGTCGTGGGGTTCGGGGCTCGACGGCTCTTCGACGACGACTCGATCGACGCCAAGTACCTCAACACCCCCGAGACTCCGCTCTACAAGAAGAGCGCCCAGCTGTACGGCGTCGACCTGGCCCGCCGGGAGATCGCGCGCACATCGCAAGCGGTGGTCGTCGAGGGCTACACCGACGTCATGGCCTGCCACTTGGCCGGCGTGCCGACAGCGGTAGCCACCTGCGGTACTTCGTTCACCGACGACCACAGTCGTGTCCTGCGGCGGCTGCTGCTTGATCACGACGACTTCCGCGGAGAGGTCATCTTCACCTTCGACGGCGACGAGCCGGGCCGACGAGCAGCGCTCAAAGTCTTCGAAGGAGACCAGCAGTTCGCCGGACAGACGTACGTCGCCGTCGAGCCGGATGGCCGCGACCCCTGTGACCTGCGGCTGGCGGAAGGCGACGCCTCGGTCCGCGAGCTCATCGCCCGCCGGGTGCCGCTGTACCGCTTCGTGCTCGGCAGCGTGGTGTCGCGGTATGACCTCGACCGCGCTGACAGTCGCATCGACGCCGTCAGAGAGGCCGCCGTCTTGGTGTCCAGCGTTCGCGACAAATCCAAAGTGGAGGGGTTCATCCGCGAGCTTGCCGGCATGGTGGGCTCCGACATCGACGACGTACGGACCGAAGTGCGCAGGGCCACTAGGAGGCCCGCCAGGTCGCCTGCCGACCGGCGGACCGGACGCTCGGCGCTCCCTTCGTCGGCGGCTGGTCAAAGCGGCGGTGAAACGCGCGGTGACGCCGTCGCCGGGCGAGCCGCAGTCCCCTCAGACCAGGCGGCACCCGACAGCGCTGGCCGTAACAGAACGCGTGAGGTCCCTGACCCGCGTGAGCGGCGGTTCCTGATCGAGCGCGATGTGCTCAAGCTTGCCTTGCAGCATCCGCAGGCCAGCGCCGCACCCTTCGCGGACCTGGAAGCCACGGACTTCACGCACCCCTTCTACCGCGACATCTTCACCACTCTCGCCGACCGCGGTGGACCCGCGACGGAGAGCGCGAACCAGCTCAGTGCCGCTGTGCCGCCCGACTGCGCCAGCACACTGTCGGCGTTATCCGTCGAGCCGTTGCACGTGAACGGCGAGCCCGACGAGCGGTTCGTGTCGGCGTACGTCGTGCGGCTGAGGGAGCTGACCGCGCTCCGCCACATCGCTAAGGTCAAGGCGCGCCTACAACGGATGAACCCCGTGACCGAACAGACGGACTACAACCGGCTCTTCGGAGAGCTCGTTGCTTTGGAGAGCCACCGGCGGGCGCTGCGCGAAGAGGCGATCGGTAGCGGCGTGTGAGCAGGTGGCGGCGGCGCCGTCCGCCCCCCGAGGTGCTGACCAGCCTCGACCTCTCGACCGGGGAGCGGCCACTCGCCTGGGCGGTCGATCGGGAGGGCCAGTGGCACGTCGGCACGGATCGGGCCCTGCATCTCGCCGGTCCGTCTGGCGGCCGCACGTTGGGATGGGAGCAGATCGAACGTGCTGAGTGGCAGAGCGAGACCTCACGGCTTGCTGTCGTCGAGGCGGCTGACTGGGGCGAGGTCGAGCGACGTCACGAGATTTACGTCGACGACCCCGGTCAGCTGGTCGACCTGCTGCGCGAACGAGTCACCAAGAGCGTGGTCACCACGGCGTACGCGAGGGTGCGGTCTCGCGCCGGCATCAGCTTGGTCGCTCGCCGATCGCCGGTCGGCGACGGGCCGGTGCTGTGGTCGTACGTCCTGTCCGAAGGGCTAGACCCCAACGACCCTGAAGTGCTCGAGGTGACGCACCGTCTCCGGCAGGAGGCTGCTGCGGAACTCGCCAACCTGTAAGGTCCGGCGCTCGGCAGCGGAAGGGTGCGAGGCGCCGCTCAGTCGGCGCGGTAGCGGTCGGTGAGCTCAGCGGGTGCACAGGCCAGCCAGCCGTCGACGATCGCCTCTCGCAGAGCCCGCATCGAAACCTTTCGCAACTGGATCAGGACCGCGGGGTAGCCGTCGAAATGCGGAATGCTGAAAATGGACTCCGAGTGTGCGGCAAGCACGGCTTCCTTCTCGGCGAGATCCTCAACCCGGACGGCCACAATCGCCCCGTCGGGCGGCGTCGCGTCGCCGAACCGCCTGAGGTCCGCCTTGCTGAAGGGCCGTTCCCAGGCGAACGCCTTACCGTTCACAGACCATGAGCGGTTGCCATAGCGTTCGCCGTCGGTCACCTCGGGCAGTTCCTTGGCGATCACCTCGACCTCGTCGATGGTGGCCACTTCCGAACCCTACTGCCGATTCGGCAAGGTCAAGATCCGTGCTCCGGTGCCAGATATGACACGCCGCGCGGTGAGCGACGTGGACTGGGACGCCGCTTATGCAGCGGGGGTCGGGCTCAGCCTCGAGGCGGCGCTTGAAATGGGCATCGCGTCCGGCGCGGCTCGGCGGGCAATCGCGGACCCTCGCTAAGCACCGTGGAACAGGGCGTGCGGAGAATTGCTAGCCTATTGCCGGTTGCTCGGCGGCAAGCCGGGTGCGGTCCCGCGTAGCTCAATCGGCAGAGCGTCCGGCTGTTAACCGGCAGGTTATAGGTTCGAGTCCTATCGCGGGAGCTCGGCGCAGACAGGCTCGAGAGCTTGCGGCGCAGACCTGTTCAGGTCATCGCAGGCGCCGGCGGTCGTCCGGCAGGCGCTCGGTGAGGCCGCGGCGGTCGAGATGCTCAAGCAGCGGCAGCACGACCCGACGAGTGGTGTGCAGGTGGACCCGTGCCTCGCTCGAGGTAAACGGCTGCTTGATTTCGTTGAGCCTGCGGGTTGCCAGCAGGTCCGCGCCGGGAGGCAGCACGATCCCGTCTGCGATCTTCAAGAGCGCACCCACCTTGGCGGCGGCCGCGATGGCCTTCGCGTCGAGCCCGAGATCGCGAAGCCGGTCGGCGGTGGGTGCGGCGAACGGTTCGTCGATGAGGTCGCGGTGCACGGACTGGACGGCTCGCGCGACGGCTGGTGGAAGCGCTGAAGAAGTCAGCCGGGTGACTCGCCCGCCGGTCACCGTCAATCCGGCCGGCACGAGCGCCAGCACCAGCTTCGCCGACGGCAGCCGCAACCGCTCCGCCAACACCGACAGGGCGAGCCCGGGATCGAGCGGCGATGCGCTGTCGTGTTCGTCGACCAGGCGGGTGATGTCCAGCCTGGCCTCGGCGGCGCGCCGGCTGCCGATGAGCCACCCATCGGTCTGCGCACCTGGTGCCCCAGCTGACGGATTCGGTACCGAGGCGGCCGGGGCACCCTTCGCGCCGTCTGATCGGACCGCAACGTTGGCGGGGGCATCCACACGTACTCCGATGCGCCGAAGGGTCGACACGTGAACCAGGCCACGTCGCTCGATCTCAGCCTCGAGGTCAGAGACGCCGTACGCCGACTGGAGGTCAGCGGCGCGCCGGACTGCAGCCCCTCGACGGGTCAGCGGAGGCGGGGCGGGGTCGAGGACCGTCAAGCCCCAGACCACTCGGCTGCCGGGGTCCCGCAGCAGCGCTCGGTCGCCGATGCGCAGCGGCAGGGTACGCGCGAGGCGGAGCCGGAAGATGTCGCCGCCCAGGGGTCGGCACCAGGTTGCGACAGC
This sequence comes from Propionibacteriales bacterium, assembly GCA_038198965.1. Classification (GTDB taxonomy): domain Bacteria; phylum Actinomycetota; class Actinomycetes; order Propionibacteriales; family Nocardioidaceae; genus JAUJOE01. The sequence goes on along the minus strand of JBBPZH010000072.1, from coordinate 5,602 downwards.
TGCGGAGCCGATGTGCAGCATAGATTCCGCAGGGGGTGTCGGCGCCCGGGGCGAGGTTAGGTCCCTGTCCCTGGCCAAGGCGCCGAGGGGTTGGGGAGAAGGAGGTCGCAACCGGACGTCGACGTGGTCACTGAAGAGCCAAGCGCCGGGGGTGGTGAGCACGCCACCTCGGCTCAGGCTCATCGCGCCGTCGCCGGTCACGTTGAGCGCTACCCGAGCCACACTCTCGACCGACTCGACGGGGCGGCCAAGGGCGTGCAACTGCCTCACCCGCACCGTTTCCGTGCCCACGTGCAGGGAGTCTCCAACGTGGATGCGCCCAGCTGGCAGTGTGCCGGTCACGACCGTGCCGACCCCCTTGAGCGTGAATCGGCGATCGACCCACAGTCTTACATCGGCGGTTCGCTCCGGGGCCGGCATCGACTGGATCAGATCGACCAGCGCCTCCCGCAGCTCGCTCAGGCCTTGCCCGGTGCGGGCGCTGACACACACGACCTGCGCTTCATGCAGCGTCGTACCGCTGATAGCAGTGATTGCGCGCTCGCGGGCCGCGGCCGGGTCCGCGAGATCAGACCGGGAGACCGCCACGACTCCCCGCGCAACGCCAAGTGCGTCAAGCGCGGCCAGATGCTCGGCCGCCTGGGGCATCCAGGGGTCGTCAGCCGCCACCACGAATAGCACCGCAGGCACTGGCCCGACACCGGAGAGCATGGTAGCGATGAACCGCTCGTGCCCGGGTACGTCGACGAAGGCCACGTCGCCGACGTGGTCAAGGCTTGTCCAGCAGTAGCCGAGTTCGATCGACAAGCCCCGGCGGTGTTCCTCGGCCAGCCGGTCGGGGTCTTGCCCGGTGAGCTCCTTGACCAAGCTGGACTTACCGTGGTCGACGTGTCCGGCTGTTGCGATGACGTGCATGGGTCAGTCCGGCGGTGCCTTGGCTGCGTTGCGTACGGCATCGATCAGGTCAGCGTCAGCAGCTGGCGGAACGGCGAGCAGGTCCAGCAGCAGTTCTCCGTTGCTGACTCTGCCCACCACCGCAGGGTCGCCGCGGCGAAGGGGCCTGGCCAGCGCCTCGGGCAGGGCGATCGCAGCGCTGGGCAAGGTGATTCCAGGTGCTCCGCCACCACCGACTGCGGCTGTCGATCCGACTGCGGTGACGGCCACCGTGCCGGTGAGCTCGGAGCAGATCCGATGAGCCCGTTCCATCAACTCGTCGGGGCGAGCCGCGAGCGCGGTCGTGACCGGCGGCGGTGGGCCCATGAGCGTGGCCTCCAGTGCTGCCAAGGTCAGCTTGTCGACCCGGAGCGCTCTCGCGAGGGGATGCCGGCGCAGCGTCTCGATCAGGGGTGCGCGGCCGAGCAGCAGCCCGCACTGCGGGCCGCCAAGCAGCTTATCTCCCGACGCAGTCACGAGAGCCGCGCCATCGCGCAGGGTGCTGTCTGCGTTGGGCTCGTCCGGCAGTCGCGGATGACGGCGGAGCAGCCCGGAGCCGATGTCGGCGACGACCGGAACGGGAAGCTGGACGAGCTCGGCGACGGGCACCGACGACGTGAATCCGCTGATGACGAAGTTCGACGGATGCACTTTGAGGACAAAGGCGGTGTCTGCGCCGATCGCGCTTCGGTAGTCTTCGAGCCGGACCCGATTCGTCGTGCCAACCTCGCGGAGCCGGCCGCCCACCGATTCGATTAGCTCCGGGATGCGGAAGCCGTCCCCGATTTCGACCAGCTCTCCGCGAGCCACCACGATCGACCGGCCGCCGGTGCTCATTGCAGCGGTTGCCAGCGCCAATGCGGCAGCGCCGTTGTTGACGACATGGACGTCGCCAGCTTCGGGCACCGCGGCGGCCAGCGCCGCGAGAGCCGACGAGCCACGCCGGCCCCGGCGCCCTGTGGCGAGGTCAAGCTCGATGTCGGTCGGCCCGGCGGCCACCGTGACCGCGTCGACAGCGGCCTGCGAAAGCGGCGCGCGGCCGAGATTGGTGTGGACCAACACACCGGTTGCGTTGAGCACGCGGCGCAACGCGGCGGAAGCGTTCGGCAGCGAGGCGAGAGCAACGGCGGGGACGTCCTCCGGGAATACCTCACCGGCGCGACAACGAGCGAGTGCCGCAGTGACCGCCTCCTTGACGATCTTCCTCCCCAATCGGCCTTCGGCGGTGCGCAGGGCAGGGTCGGCCAGGACGGTATCGGCGCGCGGGGTTGTTCGCCTGACATCGTCAACCCGAGCATTGCCTCGGCGGGTTGCGCGCTCGTCGCTCACTCCTGACCTCCGCAGCTTCGACGACGGCGGTGCTCGAGCGCGCTGGAGGCGCGTCTCGCTCGGGTCGGCCGTCGCGGCTCTTGGCGGAGGCGGACGGGAATCGAACCCGCCTGACCGAGATCCTCGGTCACTACGGTTTTGAAGACCGAGCCGCCCACCAGGACAGATACACCTCCGCAGCCACTGTAGCGGCGGGCACGCGCTGCTGGGGCTGGCCCAGCGCGCAGCACGTGAGAGCGCAAGAATGCTGTGGAATCCGCCCGACGCGAACCACGTTCTATCGCCCTTCGCGGTCCGAACAGCACGACTGAGGCACAAGCGTCAGTTTGTCTGACGGTTGGTCGCCGTAACCACTCTGCATTACGACTCGAGCCGATTCGGCGCCGAGGTCCGCGTACCTTGAAGAGGTGGAAAGTCAGCCGCCGCCGGCAAGTTCGACGCGGCCTGCGAGCCCGAGCCAGCCAGTCCGGCTCACGCAGTACGCCGCCGGCGGCGGGTGCGCCTGCAAGGTGCCGCCGGGCGAGCTGGAGCAGCTCGTCGCGGGTCTGCCCTCCGGCCAGATCGGAGGCAACGGCAACCTCCTGGTGGGTCTTGAGTCAGGTGATGACGCCGCGGTCGTACGAATCGATGCAGATCGCGCGGTGATCGCGACCGCCGACTTCTTCACCCCGGTCGTCGACGACCCATACGACTGGGGCCGTATCGCCGCCGCCAACGCACTGTCTGACGTCTACGCCATGGGCGGAACCCCGCTCGTGGCGGTCAACCTGCTGGCCTGGCCTCGCGACCGTATTCCCTTCGAGCTGGCAGGTGAGGTGATGCGCGGCGGAGCAGACACCTGTACCAAAGCGGATACCTATCTTGCCGGCGGGCACAGCATCGACGACCCCGAGCCCAAGTACGGGCTGGCGGTCACCGGCCTCGGGCACCCTGACCACTTGCTGCGCAACGACGCGGGACGCCCCGGTATGCCGCTGACGCTGACCAAGCCACTTGGCCTCGGCGTCCTGAACAACCGGCACAAAGCCACCGGCGAGACGTTCCCAGAGGCGGTCGTGTTGATGACCACGCTGAACAAGGACGCGGCCGATGCGGCCTTGGCCGCCGGTGCGCGATGTGCCACCGACGTGACGGGTTTCGGATTGCTCGGGCACCTGCTGAAGCTGGCGAGGGCGAGCGGCGTCTCCGCCGTCATCGACGCGTCAGCGGTTCCGTACGTCGACGGGGCGCGAGAGTCCCTCGCCCGCGGTTTCGTCCCGGGCGGAAGCCGTCGCAACCTCGAGTGGGTGCGTCCAAAGCTGCAAAGCGACGCACCGGACGACGAGCTGCTGTTGCTCGCCGATGCGCAAACATCGGGTGGGTTGTTGGTCGCGGGCGAGGTTCGCGGATATCCGGTGATCGGTGAGCTGGTGGCGCGTGACGACGCGCTGCTCCACGTCCGGTGACCCGAGCGCACTGAGAACTTCGACAAGCTCGATCGGCGGTGGGTGAGTTCGATCGGCGGCTGGCAAACTTGGTGGTGGCACGCTTACGACTCGACCGCCGGGGGTATCGTGCGGGCAACGTGAGGAGGCGGTGATGACGGCTCGCAACACGTTCTTGTCGTGGCCGGTACTTCGGCAGCTGACCGGGTCTGATCCCCTGGGTCGCGGGCCGGCCGTGACGTCGGCTCACACCGAGCAGATCACGGCTCGGACCACGACCGCTGACCGAGTTGCCCGCAGCGTGTGCCCTTACTGCGCGGTTGGCTGCGGGCAACGCATCTTCGTCAAGGACGAAAAGGTCGTGCAGATCGAGGGCGACCCAGACAGCCCGATCTCTCGCGGCCGGCTCTGCCCGAAGGGTTCGGCAAGCAAGAACCTCGTCACCAGTTCCATGCGGCAGACCAAGGTCCGCTATCGCCGTCCCTTTGGCACCGACTGGGAAGACCTCGACCTCGACACCGCGATGGAGATGATCGCGGACCGGGTGGTGAAGGCCCGCAACGACACCTGGCAGGAGCTTGACGACAGCGGTCAGCGGGTACGCCGTACGCTCGGCATCGCCAGTCTGGGCGGGGCGACGCTCGACAACGCAGAGAACGCCCTGATCAAGAAGCTCTTCACGGCGCTCGGGGCCATCCAGATCGAGAACCAGGCACGTATTTGACACTCGGCAACGGTTCCCGGTCTGGGAACCAGCTTCGGGCGCGGTGGTGCCACCGGCTTCCTGCAAGACCTCGCCAACGCTGACTGCATCATCATCCAAGGCTCCAACATGGCCGAGGCACATCCGGTCGGCTTCCAGTGGGTGATGGAGGCCAAGGCGCGCGGCGCCAAGGTGATACACATCGACCCGCGGTTCACCCGCACCAGCGCGGTCTGCGACACCTTCGTGCCGATCCGGGTCGGCACCGACATCGTGCTGCTCGGCGGCGTCATCAACTATGTGCTGCAGAACGAGCTGGACTTCCGGGAGTACGTCGTCGCCTACACCAACGCCGCCACGCTGGTCAGCGACGAATTTCGTGACACCGAGGAGCTCGACGGGCTGTTCTCCGGCTTTGACCCCGAAACGCGGACGTACGACCCCAGGAGCTGGCAGTACGCCGGTCAGGAGGGCGAGGACGGCGAACGGCAGGACCACGCGCAGCAGCGGGAGACCGCGAGCGCGCTCCAGCACGAAACACACGGCATGAGCGTCGAGGGCGAACCTCAACGGGACGAGACGCTGCAGGACCCCCGATGCGTCTACCAGATCCTGAAGCGTCACTACGCCCGGTACACCCCCGAGATGGTGGCTCAGACGTGCGGCATCTCCGCTGACGCGTTCCATGAAGTCTGCGAGGCGTGGACTTCCAACTCTGGCCGTGAGCGCACCACAGCGCTGGTGTACAGCGTCGGCTGGACGCAGCACAGCGTGGGAGTGCAGTACATCAGGGCGGGTGCAATCCTTCAGCTCCTCCTCGGCAACATGGGCCGCCCGGGCGGCGGCGTCATGGCGTTGCGTGGCCACGCCAGCATCCAGGGTTCCACCGACATTCCGACGCTCTTCAACATCCTCCCCGGCTATCTGCCGATGCCGCATGCCGGCGATCACGAGTCCCTCGACGACTGGATCGATAGCGTCCGGCACCCGGGTGCCAAAGGGTTCTGGGCGAACGCCGGCGCCTTCGGTGTCAGCCTGCTCAAGGCGTACTGGGGTGAGCGGGCGACTGCCGGCAACGACTACTGCTTCGACTACCTCCCGCGGATCACCGGCGACCACGGCACCTACCGCACCGTCTTGGACATGATCGACGGCAAGGTCAAGGGCTACTTCCTGCTCGGGCAGAATCCCGCCGTCGGCTCCGCCAACGGTC
>JBBPZH010000071.1:0-18769 GCA_038198965.1 Propionibacteriales bacterium | reverse complement strand
CTGGCCGGGCGCGGTATCCACGATCCGCAGTCGATGCCCTTCCTGTATCCCTGGACCGATGCGCCGGAAGCAGACCTCGGCCGCAACATGGCGGTGCACTACTGGACTGCGCGTGCTGCCAACTCCGTTGAGCGCTGGTCCCTGGAGCTCGTCGTACGACATGAGCAGCGAGTCGTGGGCATCCAGGCGTTTCATACGGCGAACTACCTCGTGACGCGCACCGGCGAGACAGGTTCCTGGCTCGGCTTGGAGCACCAGGGAGGTGGCATCGGAACGCTGATGCGACAGACCATGTGCGCGTTCATCTTCGACCACCTGGAAGCGGAGGAGATCACGTCGGCGGCCTTCCTCGACAACCCGGCATCGGCAGCGGTGAGCCGCAAGGTCGGATACTCACCGAACGGCCAGAGCCGCCGGACACGCCGCGACAGCGAGCTTGCGATCTGCCAGCAGCTGGTGCTGCGGCCAGCCGATCTGATCCGGTCGGCGTACCCCCTCGAGGTCGAGGGAGTGGCTGAGTTCCGTCGCGGCATCGGGCTGTCGTCGTGACGTTGAGGCGGAGCTCCGCCGTGTCCGGTCGACCGAGTGCTCCGGCCTGGCTGGGAATCGACAGCTCACCCGAGTCCCCGCTCGGAAGAGGAGTGCTGTCGAGAACTGGCAACTTGCTGCAGTTGTTGCACCGGGTTACCAGTCCCTGTGAGTTGCACCTTGTCCACGCCGGTACTTGGCTGCCGGATCAGGTCAGACCGCTTGTGCCGACGGCGCTTCGTCGGGCGTCGCGGGTTCCGTCAGATCCAGTGCGTGAGCCACATGCGGTGATTCCACTGGGTGTTGGTGAGGAGCTGGTCGGTGAGGATGGGATAGAAGTACACGAAGTTCAGCGCAACCGCAGCGACGAATACCCCGACTGCCGCTGAACCGACCAGCCGGCGGCGTCGGGACGCCTGAGCTGGGCCGAGGATCTTGCCAAGCACCAGCGTCACCGCGATCACCGTGAACGGGATGATCGCGACGCCGTAGTAGTAGAAGATCGGCCGCTGGTCGTAGTTCAACCACGGCAACCACGTCATCACCACTCCGACGATCGGCAGGCCGAAGCGCCAGTCCCGCCGCGTCACCCAGTAGGCGAGCCCGACGAACAGCGCGAGTACGCCGCCCCACCACAGCGCCGGCGTGCCGATCGCAAGCACCTGCTTGACGCAGTCCTGCCCCTGCGGGCAGTCGGGTATGACCGTGTTGTCGCCGCTGGTGGCAGCGATACCAAGCGGCCGGTTGATCAACAACCAGCCGGCCGGATCGGACTGGAATGGGTGCGTCGCCGCCTTGATGTAGTCACCGGTGTGGAAGTCGTAGACCTCCTTGTGGTAGTTCCACAAGATGTCGAGGTCGTGGAGTACGCCCTGCAGGTCGTTGTGCGGGTGGTCGTCGACCGAGCTCCAAGTCCAGTCGTTGGAATCGACCGCGTGCCCAAAGGCGTCCTCGAAGAGCTGCGCATGGGTCAAGAAACCCATCCACGACACGATGTAGACGACCAAGCCAACCAGGACGACGGAGAACAGGGCGGGAATCGCGTCGGCCACCAGAGCCTTCAACGGTGCCCACCGGACACCGATCGCACGGCGCATGCCGCTGTCCCACGCCCACATAAGCAACCCGAAGCCGATGAGGACAAACAGCGCGCTCCACTTGGTGCCGCAGGCAAGCCCGAAGCACACCCCGGCAGCGATTCGCCAAGGGCGCAGCAGGAAGCCACGCACCGGTCCGAAGTCGGCGACGCTGAAGTCCGGCGACGTGGTGTACATGCGTGCCAGCTTCAGCCGGGCCCAGTCCCGGTCGGCCACCAGGCAGTGCGCCGCGCACAGCAACCAGAACGCCAAGAAGATGTCGAGGAGCGCGAGCCGCGACATCACGAAGTGCAGCCCGTCGAGCGCCAGCAACACTCCAGCGATGCAGCCCAGCAGCGTCGAGCCTGTCAGTCGGCGTACCAACCGGCACATCACCAAGACCATCAAGGTGCCGGTCACCGCGGAGGAGAAACGCCAGCCGAACGGTGTGAGCCCAAAGAGCCATTCTCCGACGGCGATCATCCACTTGCCGACCTCCGGGTGCACCACGAGGCTCGGCGTGCCGTTGGGGTCGAAGATCCCCGTCGTCGACCCAGAGTTGATGATCTGGTCGGCTTCGCTCTTGTCGGTGTCCGGGTTGTTCACGAAGCTCGCCGCGTAGTGCTTCACCAGGAGCGAGTAAGCATCTTTGGCGTAGTAGGTCTCGTCGAACGTGATGTCGTGTGGCGTCGTGAGGTGCCAGAACTGCAACACCCCGGCGAGCACGGTGATGACGAGCGGAGCGACCCAACCCCAGAAAGAGTCGCTGCCGTAGTGCGCCGGAGTGAAACGCCTCCGCAGCCGCGGCAACGGCTGGCCGTCAACGGTCGACGCCAGCAACGCACCTGCCTGGCCGGAAAAGCGCGGCACCGAACCGGCCGGAGCGGCCGGTGCTGACGTCGCCACGCCCGCCATCGTACGGACGCGGTGCCAAGATGACCGCCATGACGCTGGTGCTGGCCGCCACCCCGATCGGGAGAGTCGAGGACGCTTCTCCGCGGCTGGCCGGTGAGCTCGCTGCCGCAGATGTGATCGCCGCGGAGGACACTCGTCGGCTGCGCCGGCTCCTGGCCGACCTCCGGGTCGACACGACGGCTGCGGTCGTGTCGTACTACGACGGGAACGAACGCGACCGCACCCCGCGGCTCTTGGAGCACCTCCTCGCCGACCGGCGTGTCGTCCTCGTGACCGACGCAGGCATGCCGAGTGTGTCCGACCCCGGCTTTCGCTTGGTGGATGCCGCCGTGCAAGCGGGCATAGCGGTCACCGTCGTACCTGGCCCTTCTGCGGTTCTCACCGCCCTGGCCGTCTCGGGACTCCCGGTGGACCGGTTCTGTTTCGAGGGGTTCTTGCCTCGCAGAGCCGCCGAGCGGGTACGCCGGCTCACCGAGCTGTCCGCCGAGCCCCGGACGATGGTCTTCTTCGAGGCGCCGCACCGCACTCCGGCGACGCTTCGAGCGATGGCCGACGCATTCGGTCGCGGTCGTCCGGCGGCGCTGTGCCGCGAGCTCACGAAGATCCACGAAGAAGTGCGGCGCGGCGGTTTGGATAAGCTCGCGTCCGGAGCGGCGGACGGCGTACGCGGTGAGGTGACGATCGTGGTTGGTGGTGCGCCGCCGGCTGCCACTGAACCGGTCGACGGTGCCGACCTGCGGCGCCGAGTCGAGGAGCGGGTGCTGACCGGCTTGTCGCGCAAGGACGCGATCACGGCGGTGGCCGCTGACACCGGACAGCCGCGCAAAGCTGTCTATGCCGCGGCACATCGCTGAAGCTGGGCCGACCCGCGAGCCCCAAACCGGGTGGCAGCCGCTCCTAAGATGTCGGGCATGCCCGACTCGCAGGCCGCCGACTCCTCGACCAAGGCGTTCTACGTCACCACGCCGATCTACTACGTGACCGCGGCGCCGTCGATCGGCAGCGCCTACACCACGGTGGCGGGCGATGTGCTCACGCGGTGGCACCGGCAGCGAGGTGAGCGGGTCTGGTACCTCACCGGGACCGACGAGCACGGCCAAAAGGTCATGCGCGCCGCCGAGGCGGCCGGAGAGTCGCCGCAAGCGTGGACGGACCAACTAGTCGAGCGCGCGTGGCTGCCGGTGCTCGACACGATCGACGCGGTGAACGACCAGTTCATCCGCACGACAGATCCCGACCACGTCGAGCGAGTGCAGGAGTTCTGGCGCCGGCTGAAGGAGGCGGGCGACGTCTACGCCGGCTCCTACGAAGGCCCCTACTGCGTCGACTGTGAGGAGTTCAAGCTCCCCGGCGAACTCACCACGGACGAGGCCGGCACCCAGCTCTGCCCGATCCACCGCAAGCCGGTCGAGTACATCAGCGAGTCCAACTACTTCTTCGCCATGTCGCGATACGCCGACAGGTTGCTCGACCTCTACCAGTCCCGGCCCGAGTTCGTGCAGCCAGCGTCAGCTCGCAACGAGGTCGTCGCGTTCGTCAAGCAAGGGCTCGACGACCTGTCGATCAGCCGGTCGACGTTCGACTGGGGCATTCAGGTGCCGTGGGACGACTCCCAAGTGCTGTACGTCTGGATCGATGCCCTGCTCAACTACGTCACCGCGGCCGGCTACGTCAGCGACCCAGCGCGGTTCGCGTCGCTGTGGCCGGCCGACGTCCACCTGGTGGGCAAGGACATCCTGCGGTTCCACGCGGTGATCTGGCCAGCGATGCTGATGGCTGCCGGCCTCGAGGTGCCGCACACGGTCTTCGCCCACGGCTGGTTGCTCGTGGGTGGGGAGAAGATGAGCAAGTCAAAGGCCACAGCCATCGCACCAGAGGTCATCACCGACGTCTTCGGCTCCGACGCCTACCGCTATTACTTCACCAAGACGATCACGTTCGGCTCCGATGGCAGCTTCTCGTGGGAGCACATGGCAGCGGTCTACACCAGCGAGCTCGCCAACGGCCTCGGCAACCTGGCATCGCGGGTTACCGCGATGATCGGACGGTACTTCGACGGTGTGCTGCCGGCCGCGGGAGCGTTCGGGCCGGCTGAGGGTGCACTCGCCGAACATCTGCAGCGAGCCATCTCGGTCGCCGATGCCGAGATCACCCGGCTGGCGATCTCGTCTGCGGTGAGCGCTGTCGAGGAGTTCGTGAGCAGAGTCAACGGCTATCTCACCGAGCAAGCGCCCTGGCAGGTTGCCAAGGATCCCTCGGCGGGCTCCCGCGACCGTCTCGCCACGATCCTCTACACCGCAGCGGAGTCGCTACGCGCGATCGCCGTGCTGTACAACCCAGTCATGCCCAAGGCGGCTTCGACACTGTGGCAGACACTCGGTGTCGACGCGCTCGGCCCGCTCGCCGGGCAGCGGTTGACGGAAGCCGGCACGTGGGGCCAGCTGCCGGTCGGCGTGCCGGTGAGCAAGATGGCGCCGCTTTTCCCGCGGCTCGACGACGCCTCGTGAGTACGCCGACCAACCAACCGACCCGCTCCCGCGTCAACGCCGAGTTCGGCAGCCGCCGCGACGTCAGCCGGCCGCCGCTGCCGGAACCCCTTCCGGTCCCGGTCGTCGACAACCATTGCCATCTCGACATCGAGGACGGCGACTCGTGGCTCGACCCGGCACGAGCGCTCGAGCTCTGCGTGAGCGTCGGTGTCGACCGCATCGTCCAGATCGGATGTGACCTGCCCGGTGCCGCCTGGGCGGTGCAGACAGCCCAGGCGCACGACGCCATCGTCGCCGGTGTGGCGATCCACCCCAACGAGGCGCCGCGGCTGGACGCCGCGGGCGGTCTTGACGACGGGCTCGCCGAGATCGCCCGGCTGGCGGCGTCCAGTGACCGGGTGCGGGCGGTCGGCGAAACCGGGCTCGACTACTTCCGCACCGGCGCAGAGGGCGTGGCGGCCCAGCGGCGTTCCTTCGCCGCGCACATCGCACTCGCCCAGCGTCTCGGCAAGACGCTGGTGATCCATGACCGCGACGCGCACGACGACGTCTTGGCCATGCTCGACGAGCACGGGGTGCCGGAGCGGACGGTGCTGCACTGCTTCTCCGGCGATGCCGACTTCGCCCGACGCTGCCTGGACCGAGGCGCGTATCTGTCCTTTGCCGGCACGGTGACCTTTAAGAATGCGCAGAACCTCCGTGACGCCTTGTCCATCGTTCCGGCAGACCGCGTCCTGGTCGAGACCGATGCCCCGTTCCTCACGCCGATGCCCCACCGCGGGCGCCCCAACGCGTCGTACCTGATCCCGCTCACCGTTCGGACGATGGCAAAGGTGCGCGGTTGTCCTCTCGACGAGCTGTGCGCAGCCATCGCTGCGAACACCGACGCTGCGTTCGGCGGGCACTGGGGCTGACACTGGGGCTGGGGCTGACACTGGGGCTGGCCACTGGGGCTGACCAACCGCCGAGTCGTCGCCGACACCGTTTCGTGATGCGCCTGTTACCAACGTGACACCAGTCAAGCGGTGAGGCACAGTCCGCAGGCGTATTTTGCATCCCTCTTGTGACCTGTGGCAGGGTCGCTGGCTTGTGAGTCGTGGCTGGCTGCCCTTCCCCTGCTGATCCAAGCACCGCAGCCGCGCCGTACCCGTACCGCCTTGTCCGTACGACCACTCGGAGTGCCGTGTCCAAGCGAATCGTTCTTCTTGCCCTGTCCGCAACCGCCCTGATCGCCGTCGTCGCCGCCAGCATCACCTACGCGGTCGCGCACAAGACCGTGACCGTCTCGCTCGACGGCAGACCGCATCAGGTGACCGTGACCGGCTTCAATACGACGGTCGCTGATGTACTGCATGCTGACGGCGTCAAGCTCGGGAGCCACGATGCGGTCGCACCCAACCTGAACGCCCCGGTCGGTGAACACACGCAGATCGCCGTCTCGTTCGGCCGGAAGCTGCAGCTGATCGTCGACGGCAAGTTATCGACGTACTGGACGACTTCTCGCAACGTCAACGGCGCGCTTCAGCAGCTGGGCCAGCGGTTCGCTGCCGGCGCGGACTACTCGATCAGCCGGTCGGCGTTCATCGGCAGACAGGGTCTCGCGGTCTCGGTCGCCACGCCAAAGAGCGTCGTGCTCAACGTGGGTGGCGGCAAAGCTAGGAGGATCACCACGACCGCGCTGACGGTTGGTGACACGCTCGCCCGACGCAACATCAAGCTTGGTCACTTCGACTCGGTCCGCCCCGGCGTCGGGGCCACTCTCCAAGACGGCAGCAAGATCGTCGTGACGCGGGTGATCAAGAAGTTGGTCACCGCGCGCAAGACGACGCCGTACCGCACGATCAACCGGTCCAGCGCTCGGCTGTACGTCGGCCACGCGCGGGTGACGCGGGTCGGCCACCGCGGTGTCGAAAAGCTGACGTACAAGGTCGTGCGCACGAACGGCAAGCTGGTCAGCAGGCGAGTGGTGCACCGGGACGTGGTACGCCGACAAGTGTCGCGGGTCGTCCGTTACGGCACCAAGCACCACGTCAAACCGGCTCCGGCTCCGGCGCCTGCTCCGGCTCCCGCTCCGGCACCAGCGCCCGCTCCGGCACCAGCGCCCGCTCCGGCACCAGCGCCTGCCCCGGCTCCGGCGCCAGCACCCGCACCTGCACCTGCTGCCCCGAACTACGCCTCTGGCGGCACGGTCTGGGACGCCATCGCGCAGTGCGAGTCCGGTGGCAACTGGGCGATCAACACCGGCAATGGGTTTTACGGCGGCCTGCAGTTCACCTCCTCCACCTGGCTCGGGTACGGCGGCGGCTCCTCTGCGCCAACTGCCAACCTCGCGTCCCGGGATGCACAGATCGCCGTCGCTGCGCGTGTCCAGGCGTCACAGGGCTGGGGTGCCTGGCCGGTGTGCTCGGTGCAAGCTGGCGTCGGCTGACCCCAGACGGCGGAACCAACGGGGCTGACCCCAAAGGCTCCTCCGCCGGTCCGTCACTGCTCGGACCGGCGGAGGTTCGGTCGCTGGCAGCGCACTACGGTGTCCGGCCCACCAAACGGCGTGGCCAGAACTTCGTCATCGACCCCAACACCGTGCGACGCGTCGTCGCGACGGCCAACGTGCGACCAGACGATGTCGTCCTCGAGGTTGGCCCCGGCCTCGGATCGCTGACCCTGGGCTTGTTGCATGCAGCCGCCGGGGTAACGGCGGTTGAGGTGGACACAGTGCTCGCAGCCGCACTCCCGGCGACCGTGGCAAGCCGCCTGCCGGACCGCGCCGAGCGCCTCCAGGTGTTGCCAGCAGACGCGCTTTCGATCACGTCGCTGCCCGGCCCGCCACCGACGGCGCTGGTGGCCAATCTTCCCTACAACATCGCCGTACCGGTATTGCTGCACCTGCTGGCGACGTTTCCGTCACTGCAGCGGGCGCTGGTCATGGTTCAGCGCGAGGTTGCCGAACGGCTGGCTGCCCCGCCGGGCTCGCGAACTTACGGCGTCCCCAGCGCAAAAGCGGCCTGGTACGGCGACGTACGGCTCGCCGGCTTGGTCAGTCGACAGGTCTTCTGGCCGGCACCGCACGTCGACTCCGGACTCGTGGCGTTCGTGCGCCGGCCCCCTCCGCCGAACCGGGCCGGTCGCGAGCCGACGTTCGCCGTCATCGACGCCGCTTTTGCGCAGCGACGCAAGATGCTGCGGACAGCGTTGGCTGGGCTGGCCGGGACAGCGAATGCGGCAGCAGCGGCGTTGCAGCGGGCGGGAGTCGACGCCAGGCTGCGGGGGGAGCAGCTCAGCGTCGCCGACTTCGCCCGCGTGGCGGACGCACTCGAGGCGCCCCCCGTAGCCTGAAGCCGTGGACCCGGTGACGGTGCGCGCGCCAGCGAAGATCAACCTGGGGTTGAGCGTCGGCGCGCCACGTCCAGACGGCTACCACACGATGGTGACGATCTATCAGGCGATCGGCTTGTACGACGAAGTCAAAGCGCGCCCGTCAGATGACGGCGGCTTCTCGGTGAAAGTAACCGGCGAGGGCGCCACCGGGGAAGTTCCTGTGGGGTACACCAACCTCGCAGTGCAGGCAGCGCTGTTGTTGGCGAAGACCTATGGGGTGACCGACGGTGCAGCGCTCAGCCTGCACAAGACGATTGCCGTGTCCGGCGGTCTCGCCGGCGGCAGTGCAGACGCGGCAGGTGCACTGTTGGCCTGCGACGCGTTGTGGGGCACCGGCGCGAGTCGCGACGAACTCGTCGACTTGGCGAGCCGGCTGGGCAGTGATGTGCCGTTCTGCCTGGTGGGCGGCACGGCCGTTGGTACCGGCCGCGGTGAGCGAATCTCGCCCGTCCTGGCCAAAGGGGCGTACGAATGGGTGCTGGCGTACGCCGACTCGGGGCTGTCGACTCCCCAGGTCTACTCCGAGCTGGACCGCCTGCGGGGATCTTCTCGAGTGCCGACCCCCGAGGTGTCGGAGACGTTGATGTCCGCGCTGCGTTCCGGCGACCCCTACGCGGTCGGCCCCGCGCTGCACAACGATCTGGAACCGGCGGCCCTTCGGTTGCGGCCGGCGTTGCGACGCACGCTTGCGCTCGGTGAGGAGTACGGCGCCCTGGGATCGATCGTGTCCGGCGCCGGTCCGACCTGCTTGTTCCTGGCCTCCGAGGAGGACCACGCCATCGACCTCGCGGTCGCCTTGTCGAGCAGCGGACTGTGCCGCTCGGTGCAACGTGCCACCGGCCCGGTCACCGGCGCGCGGCTGATCACTCCCTGAGGGCGTCAGGGTCGAAGCGGCGTACAACCGTCCGCAACAAGCGGGCCAGATCCTCGCGGTCATGCGGTGCGAGCCCCCGCAGCAGCACTTGTTCGCGCTCCAACAAGCCCTCGAGCGCTGCATCCACCCGCCCGCGTCCCGCCAGCGTCAGGCGCACCAGGACGCCCCTGCGATCACCCGGGTCGGGCAGCCGTTCGACCAAACCCTTGCCGACGAGCCGATCGATCCGGTTCGTCATGGTGCCGGACGTGACCATAGTCTCTCGGAGCAGATGGCCGGGGGAGAGCTGGTACGGCGCCCCGGCTCGCCGCAACGCCGACAACACGTCGAACTCTCCCGTCTCGAGCCGGTGATCGGCAAAAGCCTGGCGGCGGGCTAGGTCAAGATGGCGAGCCAGCCTGGTGACCCTGCTGAGCACCTGCATCGGGCTGACGTCGAGGTCCGGGCGCTCCCGGTGCCACGCCTCGACGAGACGGTCCACCTCGTCTGGACGCCCGGCTGTCATGGCGGTCAGATTACTGGCTCATCAAGAATCTTGAGATCAAGACAACCACGGGGGAGAGTGGCAAGCGGGGGGCAAGCAGGGTGGAGATCTTGTGCACCCAGTTCCGGAGAAACTCCGAGGATGCCGGAGCGAAACTCGCTGCTGGCCGGCCAGACCCGCGAGCGGTGCCGCGAACACGTGCGTGTGTCAGCGGGTGCGCAGCTCCGGGTCCTTGGTGAGGCCGGAGAGGCCGTACCACGCCAGGTTGACGAGGTGGGCGCCGACCTCCTGCTTGCTGGGTGAGCGGGCGTCGAGCCACCACTGCCCCGTCGTACCGACCATGCCGACCAGCATCTGCGCATAGATCGGCGCGTACTTGACGTCGAAGCCGCGATGCCGGAACTCCTCCTCGAGGATGTACTCGACGCGCGAGGCGACGTCGCCGATGATCGACACGAACGAGCCTGACTCCGAGCCCAACGGTGAGTCCCGCACCAGGATGCGGAAGCCGTCCGATGACTGCTCGATGTAGTCCAGCAGGGCGAGCGCCGCCTGTTCGAGCAGGTCGCGCGGGTGACCGGCGGTGAGCGCGGAGCGCATCATGTCGAGAAGCTGACGCACCTCGCGGTCGACCACGACGGCGTACAGGCCCTCCTTGCCGCCGAAGTGTTCGTAGATGATCGGCTTGGACACCTCCGCACGAGCCGCTACCTCTTCGATCGACGTGCCCTCAAAACCGCGCTCGGCGAACAACGAGCGAGCGATCTCGATGAGCTGCTCGCGCCGCTCAGCAGCGGTCATCCGCGACCGCGGGTTGCGCTTGGTCTTCGGCTGGCTCACCTTGCGATTGTCGCAGTACTCCCGGCCTGGAGCGCCAGGACTCCGGCGGCCACGCCCTCGGGTCTCGAGCCGCAGGTTGCGGTTGGCTCACAATTGCGTCACAAGCTGCTCTTGGCAGCCCAACCTGCGGTTGGCTGCTGGGGTGCCGCGGGCAGATCGGCGCCGTCACACGAATCGGAACGGAGCGGGGCGTGAGCACTGCCGTCGACGACCGGCTGAGGGATGCGCCGCTGTCGTCTGCTGGGCTCAGCGTTCGGTGCCTCGGCGTCGTTCATCTCTACCGCACGTTCGAAGGGCACGATGTCGTCGCGTTGCAGGGCGTCGACCTGGACATCGAAGCTGGCGAGCGGGTTGCCTTTCTCGGGCCGTCGGGCTCCGGCAAGTCGACGCTGCTGACGTTGCTCGGCGGCATCCAGCGCCCAAGCGCGGGCAAGATATTTCTGGGCGACGACGAGATCTCGCGAATGAGCGAGAAGGCCCTGTCGCGGATACGCGCCCGCCGGGTCAGCACCATGCTGCAGGGGGCGACCCGCAACCTGCTGCCGTACGCGACAGCCCGGCAGAACCTGACGTTCGCCAAGCTGGCGATGCGTCCTGCCGACCGCCGGTTCGCCCACGACGAACGAGAGCTGCTGGCCCGCATGGGGCTGGAGATGCAGGCGCATCAGGTCGTGTCCACGCTGTCGGGCGGCCAACGACAACGGCTCGCGCTCTGCTGCGCAGTGATCTCGCACCCGCAGTTGCTGTTGGCAGACGAACCGACAAGTCAGCTCGGCCACGCCGACCGCGACGAGGTCTTGGAGCTCATCCACGGCCTCGGTGACTCCTACGGCACCACGATCCTCATCGTCACCCATCAACCTGAGGTGGCGGAGACGTTCCCGCGCACCATCCGCATGCTCGGGGGCCGGGTCGGCTCCGAAGGTCGAGATGGCGCGGAGTACGTCGTCGTCGGCAAGGACGGCGTGCTGCACCTGCCCGCCGACGTGGCTCAGCAGTGGCCGCCGGGAACCCTTGTCCGGGTGCAGCCGGAGCGCCGCGATCGCGTACTGCTGACCCGTCCCGAGGGTGGCGCCGAGGAGCAGGTGGACCCATGACCAGCCCGTTTGCCCGACCTGCCCTCGAGCCGGAGCCCGCCGAGCGGCCGGTGACGAGCCCGCTGGCGCTTGACGGCGTCGAGGTCGTCATCGAGGACCGGTCGATTCTCGAGCCGATGAGCCTGGAGTTCGAACCGGGACAGGTGACCGCGGTTGCCGGGCCGTCCGGCTCCGGAAAGACGACGCTGCTGTCGGTGGCCGGCGGCCTCCTCCAGCCGACCCGCGGCACGACGTCGTACGACGAGCTGTCGATGTGGCAAGGCGACGGCGACCCACGACCGGAGGTCGCGTTCATCCTCCAGGTGTATGGCTTGGTGCCGATCTTGTCGGCCCGCGAGAACGTGTCCATCGCGCTGCGAGCCAGAGGCGTGGCGCCCCTGGACGCGGACGAGCGTGCAGACGCCGAACTGACCCGCTTCCACATCGGCGACCTCGGCGACCGCCAGGTCGAGGAGCTGTCGGGCGGGCAGATGCAACGAGTGGCCTGTGCCCGAGCGCTGGCAGTGGACGCTGCCATCTTGCTTGCGGACGAACCGACGAGTGAGCTCGATGAGGGCAACCGCGAGCACGTCATGGCCCAGCTGCGGGCCGAGGCAGCGCGCGGCGCAATCGTCGTGGTAGCGAGCCACGACCCTGCAGTCGTCGACACCGCCGACCGGCGGATCACGCTCGACGAGGGGCGGATCACCGACTCTGCGCCCGGGCTCGGCGTACGTCGTCGCCCGGCCTGGCAGACGTCGACCTGGTAGCCGGAGCGGGTTGCGATGCTGTTGCGAGCCGTGCGGGCCAGGTCGATGCAGTCCTGGGCGCTGTTCGCGATGGGCGTCGCCGTCGTGGCGGGCTGTGTGATCGCCTCGGGATACAGCCGGGCGACGAATGGTTCGGTCACCGCCGCTGCCCCGTTGCTGCTGCTTGGAGTCGTTGCGCTAGCGGGTCAGGGAGCCGCCTCCGCGCGAGCGCGCCGATTTGAGATCGCGCTTGCTCACCTGCGGGGCAGGAACGGACTGCGACTACTGCGCGCGGCGGTGACCGAGCCGATTGTGCTGCTGCTGGCGGCGACGCTTCTAGGTGCGGCGCTCGGCTGGCTGGGTGCGCGCGCTGCCGTTGCCCGGTGGGCCGACAGGTCCTCAGGCTCCGGCCTGGAGATGACCGAAGCGGCGACCGCAGCCGCCGTGTTCCTCATCAGTGCGGTCGTGGTTGTCATCGTGAGCTGGCGCACGACGTACGAGCCGCTGACGGAGAAGCTCGGCAAGGTCGAGCGCCCAGCCGCCGCGACCACCGTGGCCATGTTCTTGAGCTTGATCGTGGTTCTCGGCGCAGGTGTGTCGGTCTACCAGGCCCGCCAGCTGGGCGCCCGCCACGCCAGCTGGGTCAGCTTCGTCAGCCCGGCGTTGCTTGGGCTGGCGGCCGGCCAGCTTGGCGTGTGGCTCGTGGCGTTGCTGGCCCGGGGCGCGGTTACGGCGAGGTCGGGGAACCGACAGATCGGTTGGTTCCTCACCCTGCGCCGGCTCACCCGAGTCGCCGACACCGTCGCGGTGATTCCGATCGTGGTTGCCGCCGTGGCGGTGGCCGGAGTCGCCGCCAGCGCCTGGGCCGGAGCGCAGTCATGGCAAACCTCGACGGCCCGCATACAGACCGGAGGACCGGTTGCCTTCACGGTCTCCGGCGGCGGCTTGGCGGCCTACGCCGCCTCGCACGAGGCCGACCCCACGGGCAAGTGGTTGATGGCAGTCACGGCGGCGCCGGACGCGTCCGGCGGCTCCTACCGCGACGTGTTCGTCGACGCCGGCAGGTGGCAGCGGGTGGTGGGGTCCTTCTACGCCGCGACACCCGTCCGGGCAGTCACGGACTCCATCGGCCGACTCGAAGCCGCGGCGGGGCCACCGATCGCCACCGGCAACACCGCCACCGTCACGTTGACGGCGTCCTCCGTGCATCACTACCTGCCAACTCCTCAGCAGGTCAGGCAGCATCAGGGAAGGCCCAACTTCGGTGGTCAGCAGTACGCCGCTCTCGCCTTCGGGATCACCTTCGTCGACGGGCACGGCAACGTGCAGACGGTGCGTGTTCCCGCGCATTCCGGCACGGCACCGACTCCGGTACGGCCTGGCATCGTCGGCTACTCCGCCCGGATTCGTGCCCTGAACTCGGCTGCTTCGCCCTGCGACCTGGCCTGCTCCGTCATTGGCGTCGACGTGCAGGGCATCACCCAGGGTGGAGCGGTCCAGGTGGCTGGCCTTTCTTTCGGCAACCTCAGGCTGCTGCCAGTGAAGGATTCAGGGATGAACATCCTCTACTCCAAGTACCTGGTTGCCACGCAGACGTCGTCAGGCGCCAACCTGACGTTGCTCGACCCTTACACCGCCCACCCGCTGCTTGCCTGGTTGACTGGTCGGGCGCAACCTGCCCTGTCAACGCCTGGCCTTCGACTCAATCGAGTGAACGGTCAGCTGGTGGCTTATGGCATTGACGGGGAGCCGCGTCCGGTCGACATCGCGGGTGAAGTCCCCGCCCTGCCGTTTCTCGGGCGCCGAGGAGTGCTGCTCGACCTCGGTACGTCGCTGCGCGGCGCCAGCGGTCAGATACCTACCGCAAAGACGGTGGTCGTGGCTCGAGCCGACACCCCGGCTGGCATTCTGGCGGCGTTGCGTGCCACCGGTGTCGTCGGCAAGGCGCGCTCCGTCAACGAGACGTTAGCGACGATTCGGCGTGGCGCAGCCGGGCAGAGCACGCTTCTTTACAGCATCATCGCCGTGTTCGGCTTACTGATCGCTATCTTGAGCTTGGTCTCGACGGTTGTCGGCCAACGACGGGAGCGGCGAGCCGAAGCGGCTTCCCTCCGGACGGTTGGCGTCGACAGCCGAACGGTGGCATCCGCATACCGTCGCGAGGCACAAACGCTTGGTGTCACTGTGGCTGTGATTGCCGCAGCCACCGTGTGGCTCGCGTGCCTGTCACTGCTCGGTGTCTTGCCGCTTGTCAACTCAGGTCGCTTCGGTCTGCCGTTCGACCCGACACCGCGACCGAGCCTCGTCGCGTTGGTCGCCGGCGTAGCCGGGCTCGGCGTTGCTCTCGTCACCTTCTTTTCGTACCGCAAAGTCGCTCGGTCATCGCCGCCGCGGCTGCTGCGTGAGGACATCTGATGGCCAACCGCGGCCGGTCGAGTCTCGTCTCCCTCGTGGCAACCGGGCTGCGCGGGTTGCGTTCGCGGTCGCTCCTGACCGTCGGTTCGGTGCTGCTCGCCGCGATCGCGGTGGCTGCCGCCGTGGTTGGCCCGATGTACCAGACGGCGTCGGCTGCGTCGTACCTCGTCTCGAAGCTCCGGTTGCAACCCGACTTCCTGAGCGGGGTGACGCTCGACTTCAAGCCAGCGCAGCGGGTCAGTGCTGCGCTGGCCCAACAGCGCGCGGAGGCCGCCGTCAAATCCGCCGACCTGAGCTCATTCTCGGGGCCTGAGCAGTCGTTGTGGAGCCAGCGTCTAGCTATCAGCACGCCCGTGTTCGCGGGTGCCAACGGGGCGGACGGGGTTTTGGCGGCTCCCCCGGACTGCCGACAGCTTGTCATCACCGGCCACTGTCCACGTCAACCAGGTGAGGCACTCCTGCTGCAGTTCGACGCTCAGCACACCTCAAGCTCGGTAGGCGACCGGATCGCGATGCAAGGCGTGAAGGCGCCGCTGGTCGTCGTCGGAACCTACCGGCTGCGAACCTCCGACATCGGGCGGTTCGACGATCCGAGCCGGTTCATCAGCGCTTTGCCACAACCCACCGCCGGCGAGGACACTCCTTACCACCCGGCTCCCTTCGTGGTTGCGCCGGCGACCGTGGCTGGCCTCCAGCAAGGGCTGTGGTTCGTCCGCATGGACTACCAGCTGCAGGTCACTCCCGGCACGACGTTGGGTGACCTGCAGGAGGCGACCCGCCAGATCGGTCAGGTGCGAGCGCTGCAACACCACCCGTCAGCAGCCGGACGGGTGAAAGTCGAGCCAGGCAACCAACTTAGGTCGATCGTGGCCGACGCCAAGGCCAGACGCGACACCGCAGTCCAGACAGTCACACCGGCAGTTTTGTCGCTGATCCTGGTTGCGCTGGTGCTGCTGGGCAGGCTCCTCATGGGAGCGATGGAGCTCCGGCGCCCCGAGTTGGCGCTCGCTTCGCTTCGCGGGATCGGTCGGCGCCAGCTGTGGGTGCTGGGTCTGCTGGAGCCGGTGCTGGTGCTGGTCATTGCGACGCCCATTGGGATTGCGGGAGGGTATGCCGGCGCCCGCATCTTGGCAGCGGATTGGCTGGTGCCGGGGCTGCCGCTGCACTTCGGGCTCTCCAGCGTCGTGTTCGCCGCCCTTGTCGTGGCAGTGACGCTCGTCATCGCAGCGGCCATCGTCAGGTCAGCGCTCGCGGAACCGTTGAGCTCGCAGATCGCCGGAGTACGCCGTCCGGGGCGGTCCGGACGGTGGGGAGTGCTGACGCGGCTGGCGGTCGTCGCCGCAGCCATCGTGGTGCTGGCGGCAACGCTGCGACCCGGCCAGGGGTCCCAGCCCGCGGCGACCGACGAGGCGCTGCCCATCCTGTTGGCTGTGGCGGTCGGCCTGCTGACCACGCTCGGCGTGGCATACGTGGCCGGCTGGCAGGCGCGGCGATCCACTCGGAGGCGCAGCCTGACTGGGTACGTTGCCACTCGAGCCGTTTCTCGCCGACGCGAGGGGACGTGGGCTATCCTTCCGCTGGCCGCGGCGCTCGCGATTGCGGTTTTCGCGGCAGGCATCTATGCCACCGCAGCCAATTGGCGCGCCAGCGACGCGGTCACCCGCGTCGGTGCCGACATGTCGTATTCCGTGGACGTGCCGCTGGCGCAAGCGCTCGCACTGACGCACCAAATCGACCCGCAAGGCAGATGGCTCATGGCGGCGGCCGCTGACTCCGACGGGAACGGCCTCAAGGTGCTGGCCGACACGCCTCGGCTCGCTCGGGTCGCGGTCTGGCCGAGCTCTTGGACGCCCGGGTTGAGCGCATCGGACCTATCGGCTGCTCTGTCGCCGCGCGAGCCGCCGCTGACGCTGACCGGTCACCGCGTGCAGCTCACCGTCGACAATGCAGTGCAGGCGAGTACGCGCTCGCTGCTGCTCACGCTGAACGTCGTGACCGCCACCGGCTTGACCGAAAGCGTGTTGGTCGGCCCCTTCCCACAGGGAAACTCAACTCGCTCTGCCCCGATGCCGTGCTCCGCAGGCTGTCAAGTGGGCGGCCTGTCGATCGGCGGGCCCGGGCCGTTCGCCGTGCGGATGCACGGATCCGTGACGATCAGCGACCTGCGCGCGGACGGCACCGCGGTGCCGTACTTCACCGGTGTCGGCTGGCGCGACGGCAACACCGACTCAAAGGTCTACGGTCCCGCGGCCGTCACCGGCACACGCGCGACCAGTGCGACGTTGACGGCAACCCTCGACTCGCAGGGCAACTCGGCGGTCGCGCAGCTGGTGCCCGCCGACGTACCGGCCGCCCTACCGGTCCTGCTCGGGCGGACGGCGGCGCCGCGAGTGCTGTCAAGTGCGGGCAAACAACTGACGGTAGCGACGTCGGCGCAGGTGGCAGTCACTGTGAGTCCGGTGGGCACGACCGAGTCGATGCCCTACTTCGGACCAGCCGCCATGCTCGTAGACGCCACCATGTACACCCGGTCCGTGCCGCTCACGAATGTCGAGACGGCGGTGCACATCTTGGCCCGCGGGGACACACCGCCCAGCGTCATCAAGGGGCTCGCGGCGCATGGCATCACTTCCCCGGTTCGCCTCGACGACGTACGCCGGGCTCTTGATCAGGACGCCTACGCACTGGCGCTCAAGCTCTACGCGGTCGTGACCGTGCTGGTGATGCTGCTCGCACTGGCTGGTCTCGCGGTCAACATGGCGGTACAAATCCCGGCCCGCCGCCGAGACGCCGCGTCCCTGCGAGTCGTCGGCCTGCCGCGGCGCTCGATCGTCAGCGCGGTCATCGCCGAGCTCACCGCTGTGCTCGGCGCAGCCGCCGTGGCCGGCATTGCTGCCGGGGTCCTGTCGCAGTACGTCGTCGTACGGACCCTCACGCTCGGCTATGCCGATAACCTGCTCACACCTCGGGTCTTACCGGCGCTCGACGTCGCCAAGGTGACCCTGTTGCTGGTCGCCGCCTTCGCGGTTTTGCTCTGCGTGGCCGTCGCGCTCGGCAACCTGACGATCCGCGGCGCGCGTACGGCGACTCTCCGCGAGAACGCCACCTGAGTGGGATCAGGCGGCGGGCTGAACGCGCTTGGCCTCGATGCGCTCCTTGACCGGCCAGCGAACCGCGCTGACCCAGCCGAGCTTCTCCATCGCCCAGATAATGCGTGCGGAGGTGTCGAGCTGACCAGGCAGCACGCCGTGCCGGGCGCACGTCGGGTCGCTGTGGTGCAGGTTGTGCCAGGACTCGCCCATGGACGGAATAGCCAGCCACCAAACGTTGCCTGACTTGTCGCGCGACTTGAAGGGCCGCTCTCCGACCGCGTGACAGATGGAGTTGATCGACCAGGTCACGTGGTGGAGCAGGCCGACCCGGACCAAGGAGCCCCAGAAGAACGCGGTCGCTGCGCCCTGCCACGACATCGACCAGAGACCGCCGACGATCAACGGAAGAGCCAACGACACTGCAACAAGGTAGGGGAACGCCTTGGAGATCTTGACGATGTCCTTGTCCTTGAGCAGGTCAGGCGCGTACTGCCGCTGCGAGGTCTGCTCCTCGTCGAACAGCCACCCCATGTGCGCGTGGAAGAGGCCCTTCATCAAGGCGGGAATGGTATCGCCGTAGCGCCAGGGCGAGTGCGGGTCGCCGTCGCGGTCGGAGAACTTGTGGTGCTTGCGGTGGTCGGCGACCCACCGCACGACCGGGCCCTGGATGGCCATCGAGCCGGCGATGGCCAGCGCGATCTTGAGCGACCGGTTGGGCTTGAAGGACTTGTGGGTGAAGTAGCGGTGGTATCCGACGGTGATCCCATGGCCCGTGATGGCGTACATCACGAAAGCGATGACGACGTCGCGCCAGCCGAGCCAGCCGCCCCAGGCGAGCGGTACCGCCCCGGCGATG
>JBBPZH010000070.1:0-2092 GCA_038198965.1 Propionibacteriales bacterium | reverse complement strand
TCCCTCGACCGGTCCGCCTGCCCGTGCGGGCGCACCTTGGTCCGGATGTCGAAGATCGTCGGCCGGCGCGATGACATGCTGGTCATCCGCGGTGTCAACGTCTTCCCCAGCGAGGTGGAGGCGGTGCTGCTCGCCGACGACCGGCTGACCCCGCACTACCTGCTCGTCGTCGACTTCCGGACGCCCACGCCGCGCCTGCTGGTCGCCTGCGAGGCCGACCCGCATCGCGACACCGCCGGGCTGCCGGAGCAGCTCACGGTCGCCCTCCGGGACCGGCTCGGCCTGACCTGCGACGTGCGTGTGCTGGCGCCCGGCACGCTGGTGCGCAACGAGGTCGGCAAGACGGTGCGGGTGCTGCGCTGGACGGAAGGCCCGCCGCCGCTGCCCGCCCTGGACGAATCATCCTGACCGATATCTCGGTGCAGCGCCCTCGCCAAGCGATAGGCGAACAGTGACTGCCGACTCGGCCGCACGCTTGGCCAGTGCATGAGCTGGTAGCAACACAGTCTCCGTCAATCAATCAGCGCGGCCAGTCGTCGACTGCGTAATTCGGCAGCGGTCGCCGCCTGGAGAAGCTGATGGCCAGGCTCGTTGTGAATGGGGCGTTGTCAGTGCGCTCCGATCGTCCGGAACGCCGGAGCGAAGTTGGGGTTGGTGAGTGCTGGCCGGTCGGCGCGGAATGCCTCGATCGGGTAAGACGTCGTCCCCGTGGTGGCCAGGTCGGCCAGAGACTTGCCGATGAGACTGGCGAATTTGGCCGGCCGGATGGCCGGCGCCATCCAGCGGTACCTGTGGAACGCCGACCTGCAGAAGGCGCTCGGCTCAGGCGCGGTGAAGTCCTGCCAGTCCTCGGATGGGCTGATGAATGACTTGAAACACGACCGCGTCGACGCCGGCGACTTTACCAACGCCGAGGCGAGTTACCGGCTGGCCCAGGGCGAACACGTCGCTGACGAACGCATTGATTGCCGACATCACGTCCCTAGTCACTGAGGGGCAGTGGCGAAGGCTCTCTCTTCCAACGGCATGTCCGCCTCGCTCGCCGCGGGGACGCCGGCCTGATGGGGGTGGGCATCCCATGCGGCGGTTGCCCAGCAGATATGGGGGCTCTCCCTCGCTTATCCCTTGCAATCCCGACGTCGCGGTGTGACATGGTGCCGCCCTCGAAGTGGGGGGCGGGTCCCGCCGCGACGGCTCAATGCGCCCCAGCGTCCTACTGTGATACGGCACGGTCGAGGAAGTCGATCATCAGCGCACTTGGATGAGGACGAGGTGAGAGCTTGATGCGGCCAACCTCCGGTCGCGGGTGAGGAGAGGGCAGTCGAGGGCTTCGGCGAGGACGACGTACGCGGCGTCATAGGCCGACACGTTCTCGCGCAACTGAAACGCCCGGCGCCGCAGTGCGTCCCCAGCCGGCCAGCGCGCTATATCCAGGTCGTCGAAGTCAGTGAGGGCATCCTCGGCCCTGTTGGCTGCAAGGTGGCCGCCGAGAGTCAGTCCACGAAGGGCCGACACGACTTCGAAGTCCAGAAGCGCCGGTGCGCACAGTTCTTCCGCTGCCAAGGCGGCCCGTAAATCGTCCGTTCCCTCGAGCGCTGTCAGCGCGTCGACCACTGCGGCACAATCCACCACGATCATGCAAGCGGCCCAGGGTCGCGCTCAGCGCGGGCCGCATCCAGCACGTCCACGGCCGATGCACTCGCGGCGGCAGCGCGACGAGACGCACGGTCCAAAACCTCTTTGACGGTCGGACGCGCGACGTCTCGTCGGAGCAGGTCAAGAAGGTAGGTATTCAGTGACTCTCCGCGAGCCGCCGCGCGAGCTTTCAGCGTACGTCGGACATCCTCGGGAACGCTCCGGATTTGAAGTAGCGAACTCATGAATACATACTAGATCAGTTTTCGTACAGATCGAATGCAGCTGTAAACCGTCAGAGTCCCCGCACCGGATGATTGGCTAACGTGGCGACAGTGAGCAAGCGGTCGAAGCGGCTCGGGGTGATGGGCGGCACGTTCGACCCGGTGCACCACGGCCACCTGGTAGCAGCGAGTGAGGTCGCCGCGCTCTTCGACCTCGATCAGGTCGTCTTCGT
>JBBPZH010000069.1:0-14610 GCA_038198965.1 Propionibacteriales bacterium | reverse complement strand
GGGCTCTGAAGTCAAGGACGACAACGCGAACGCCATCTGTGCCCAGATGTTGTTGCTGAACGCCGAAGACCCGCACCGCGACATCTTCCTCTACATCAACTCACCCGGTGGCTCTGTCGACGCCGGGATGGCGATCTACGACACCATGCAGTTCATCGACAACGACGTCGCAACGGTCGGCATGGGCCTGGCCGCATCGATGGGCCAATTCCTCCTCTGCGCCGGAGCGAAGGGCAAGCGCTATGCCCTCCCGCACGCCCGCATCATGATGCACCAGCCATCGGGCGGGCTGGGTGGATCGGCGTCCGACATCAAGATCCAGGCTGAGCAGTCCCTCTACATCAAAAAGGTCCTGTTCCGGCTCATCAGTGACCACACCGGCCAAGGCGTCGAGCAGGTCGAGCGCGACGCTGACCGTGACCGTTGGTTCACCGCCGACCAAGCCATGGAGTACGGCTTCATCGACCACGTCGTCGCTCGGGAGGCCGAAGTCAGCAGCAACGCAGGCAAAGACCCCATCCCGCCGATGGGTCAGCCAGCATGACCGCAGACGAGTTCCGCCTCGCAGACCGACTCCCCAGCCTCGAAGGACCTTCGATGACCGCCGTGCCGTTGCACCAGCAGACAGCCCCGCGAGCCGACTACTACATCCCACAGTGGGAGGAGCGCACGTCGTACGGCGTCCGGCGCATCGACCCGTTCGCCAAGCTCTTCGAGGACCGCATCATCTTCCTCGGCACTCCGATCAGCGACGACATCGCCAACGCGGTGATGGCACAGCTGCTGTGTCTTGAGTCGATGGACCCAGAGCGCGACGTCATCATCTACATCAACTCACCGGGCGGGTCGTTCACCGCACTGACGGCGATCTACGACACCATGCGGTTCATCAAACCCGACATCATGACGGTGTGCCTTGGGCAGGCGGCCAGCGCCGCCGCTGTACTCCTAGCAGCTGGCGCAAAGGGCAAGCGGCTGGCGCTGCCGCACAGCCGCATCTTGATCCATCAGCCCTACACCGAGGGCAGCTACGGGCAGGCCAGCGACATCGAGATCCAGGCGAACGAGATCCTGCGCATGCGGTCGCTGTTGGAGCAGATGATCTCCGACCACACCGACAAGACACCAGAGGAGGTCAGCCGCGACATCGAGCGCGACAAGATACTCACCGCCGAGCAGGCCGTCGACTACGGCTTGATCGACTCCGTTCTCGAGTCGCGTAAGGCGACACTGATCAACGCCTGAACCAGAATCCCGATGGTTGACGGTGCCTGCCGGTACGGTCAACATGGAACGACTGGTCACGGCGCACGAGGCGTCGTGACCCGACGCGAAGGAGACGCCCGGCGTGGCTCGGATAGGTGACGGGGCTGACCTGCTCAAGTGCTCGTTTTGTGGCAAGAGCCAAAAGCAGGTCAAGAAACTCATCGCCGGCCCGGGTGTCTACATCTGCGACGAATGCATCGACTTGTGCAACGAGATCATCGAGGAAGAGCTGTCTGAGGGCAGCGATCTCGGCTTGGACGAGCTGCCGAAGCCTCGCGAGATCTATGAGTTCCTCAACGGCTATGTGATCGGCCAGGACGCGGCGAAGAAGTCGCTGTCGGTTGCCGTTTACAACCACTACAAGCGGATCCAGTCCACGGTGGGCGGCGGAGCGCGGCAGACCAAGGACGAGCCGGTCGAACTGGCGAAGTCCAACATCTTGCTGATCGGTCCCACCGGCTGCGGCAAGACCTACCTCGCCCAGACGCTCGCCCGCATGCTCAACGTGCCGTTCGCGATCGCCGACGCCACCGCCCTCACCGAAGCCGGTTACGTCGGCGAAGACGTCGAGAACAGCCTGCTGAGGCTCATCCAGGCCGCCGACTACGACGTCAAAAAGGCCGAGACCGGCATCATCTACATCGACGAGGTCGACAAGGTCGCCCGCAAGTCAGAGAACCCGTCGATCACCCGCGACGTCTCCGGTGAGGGGGTCCAGCAGGCGCTGCTGAAGATCCTCGAGGGCACGACAGCGTCGGTGCCGCCGCAGGGTGGGCGCAAGCACCCGCACCAAGAATTCATCCAGATCGACACCACCAACATCTTGTTCATCGTCGGCGGCGCCTTCGCCGGACTCGAGCACATCATCGAGCAGCGCGCCGGCAAGAAGACGTTGGGCTTCACCGCAGAGCTGCCCAACAAGACCGACGCCGACCTCGACACGATCTACTCCGAGGTCCGGCCCGAAGACCTGCTCAAGTTCGGGCTCATCCCCGAGTTCGTCGGCCGGCTCCCGGTCATCGCCACGGTCGACAAGCTCGCCGAGGCCGATATGGTGCGCATCCTCATCGAGCCACGCAACGCGCTCACGAAGCAGTACCAGAAACTCTTCGAGATCGACTCGGTCGACCTGGAGTTCAGCGCCGACGCGATCGAGGCGATCGCCGACCAGGCCATGCTGCGCGGCACCGGAGCCCGTGGCCTGCGGGCCATCCTCGAAGAGGTGTTGCTCAACGTGATGTACGACGTACCGTCGCGCGCAGACATCGCCAAGGTGGTGATCACCGGCGAGGTGGTCTCCGACAACGTCAACCCGACCTTGGTGCCCCGCGAAGAGCCCACCCCGGCCAAGAAGAAGAAGTCTGCTTAGTCTTTGACGGCTGGGCGACGCCGCTACGGGTGGTGCCAGCGGTGGTATCATACGTAGCGTGGATAAGACGACGGTGTATCTGGAACCAGAGATCAAGCGGGCGATCAAGTCTCGAGCCAAGGCTGCCGGGGTCTCAGAGGCAGAGGTGATCCGAGCGTCGCTTCGGGCCGCCGTGCTTCGATCGCGGCCACACCCGGCCCCAGGATTGTTCACCGCAGCCCCGTTTGCCGAGCGAGCCGATGAACTACTGGCGGGCTTCGGCGACCGGTGATCGTCGACACCAGCGCACTCCTTGCCTTCTTCAACACAGCCGAACCGCAGCACACCGCCGTCGTAGAGACGCTGACCGCAGACACAGGCGACGACCTGGTGGTATCCCCGTATGTCATAGCGGAGCTTGACTACCTCCTTGCGACAAGAGTCGGTACGAGAGCAGAAGTCGCCGCGCTCAATGAGCTGGCTAGTGGGGCATGGGAACTGGGTGCATTCAGCTCGACCGACGTCGCTGCAGCCGCGGCGGTCGTGGCGAACTACGCGGACCAACAGATCGGCCTGACGGACGCGTCCTTGGTCGTGCTGGCTCACCGCTATGGCACTCCTGTTATCGCAACACTCGACCACCGCCACTTCAACGCTCTGCGGACGCTCGACGGACACCCCTTCC
The DNA here is from genome assembly GCA_038198965.1 of Propionibacteriales bacterium. Lineage (GTDB taxonomy): Bacteria > Actinomycetota > Actinomycetes > Propionibacteriales > Nocardioidaceae > JAUJOE01. Next base: position 11,311 of record JBBPZH010000069.1, on the reverse strand, counting down.
AGGTCCTGCCCTTGTGAGTGGGCAGGCGCGAGGCGCTACTCGGCGAGTTGGTTGACGAGGCCAGCGAAGACCTGCGGCAGACGACCGGCGGTGGGCACGATCAGCGTCGCACTACGCCGGTGTGAGCGAGCCGCGAGCAGCGTCGTCGTGATCCAGCGGTAGCGCCGGCTGACCCGCAGCCACTCCCTTTCGTACGCCGCCGTGTCGTCCCTGCGCACGCAGGCCACCAGGGCCCGCGCCGACGCCAGGCCAACCGAGATGCCTTCACCGGTCAGCGCGTCGACGTAGCCGGCTGCGTCGCCCACGAGCAGCACCCGGCCAGCCACTCTGCCCCGCGCGAGCTGACGCAGCGGTCCAGCTCCCCGCGTCGACGTGGCCGCCGTCGCAGGGAGCTGCTCAGCCAACGCGGGGAACTCCTTGAGCTGGATCTCATACGGCGCGCGACGGCTGGTGAGCAACGCCACGCCGACGAGGTCGGCGCTGACCGGCGTGACGTAGGCCTCGACGTCGCTGCCCCAATGCACCTCCACGCAGTCTGACCAGGGCGGCACTGCGAAATGCCGGCGGAGCCCGTAGCGAGTTGGGAGGGCGCGGCTGGCCGGGGAAGCCGGCCGCTCTAGACCAACCCGACGTCGAATGGGGGAGTGCAACCCGTCGGCAGCGGCGAGGTAGCGGGCTCGCAGGCCACCAGCGCTAACGCCACCGGGGTCTTGCGCGACGTCGTTGACCGCACGTGGCAGCACCGGTACGCCGGCCTCCCGAACCGCGGCGGCGAGCGCATTGTGCAACGCGGTGCGGCGGACGCCGTACCCCGGCCCGTTGGCGAAAGGCGCCGCTGCGCTGCGGATGCCGTCGGTATAGCGGATGCCGCGCAGCGGTTGCCCGTCGACTTGCACGCCTAGATCGCGCAAGGCCGCTGCCGCGCCGGGCATCAGCCCCTCTCCGCACGCCTTGTCGATTGGGCCGTCGCGTGGTTCGAGTACGGCGACGTCGAGGCCGGCGCGCGCGGCATACAGTGCGGTGGCCAACCCGACCGGGCCGCCACCGGCAACGATCAGATCACGCACGCGCTGGCTGCGCTGGCGATCCGGCGGCGGAACCGACGGTGGCGAGGGCAGCGTTCTCGACTCGCAGCCGGACCATCAACAGCACCGCGTTGAGCGCGGTGAACGCGACCGCCGTTATCCAGGCTGTGTGCACCAGCGGCAGCGCTACTCCTTCGGCGACCACCGCAACATAGTTCGGATGCCGGAACCAGCGGTAGATGCCCCCCCGCACCAGTGGCAGGCCGGGGGTGATGATCACGCGGGTGTTCCACTGCTGGCCCAACGTAGCGATGCACGTCCACCTCAAGGCCTGCGCGGCCAGTACGGCGACGAGCATCGGCCAGCCGAGCCAGGGGAGGAACGGCCGGTTGCCGACGACTACCTCGCTGATGCATGCGATGAGCAGGCCGCTGTGCAGCAGCACCATGGCGGGATAGTGACCGGCGCCGTACTCGCGGCCACCCCGTGCGAAGCTCCAGGCTGCGTTGCGGTTGGAGACGACCAGCTCGGCGAGGCGTTCGAGCCCGACGGCGACCACCAGGACGGCGTACCACGTCATCGAACCCAACCGCCTCCATGGCGGTCAACGGAAGGCGCTGAGGCACCGGCGTGCATCTGCGTCACCACTGCAGCAAGACCAGCTCAGCGCAGAAACCCGGACCCATGGCGAACAGGACGCCTGGGGTGCCTGTTGGCGGGCGGACGAAGTCGAGGGTGTCACGCAGCACGTGCAAGACCGACGCCGAGGACAGATTGCCGATGCGTTCCAGCGACCGCCAGGTGACGCCCAACGCTTCGCGGGGAATGCCGAGCGACGCTTCGACCGCCTGCAGCACCTTCGGGCCGCCGGGATGCGCGACCCAACCCGTGATGTCGGAGATCGCAAGATCGTGGTCGGCGAGCAACCCCTTGACGTCGTCGGCCAGATGCATGCTGACCAGGTCGGGGACCTCGGCTCCGAGCACGATCTTCAATCCGGTCGCCCCGATGTCCCATCCCATCGCCCGGGGGGTGTCGGGATAGAGGTGAGCCTTGCTTGCCAGCACGTCGGGTCCATCGCTGGTGCGGTTGGCACCGACCATGACGACGGCTGCCGCGCCGTCACCGAAGAGCCCGCTCGCGACCAGATTGGCAGTCGACGGGTCGTTGCGCTGCAGGGTGAGGGAGCACAGCTCCACAGAGACGAGCACGCCGACCGCATCCGGCGCACCGAGCAACATGTCGTGCAGCCGGGCGATGCCTGCCGCCCCCGCCAGGCAACCCAGACCGAACAGCGGCACGCGTTTGACGTCGGGCCGCAATCCGACGACCCCAGCGATGCGAGCCTCGATCGACGGTACGGCGATCCCGGTGACTGTCGTGGACATAATGATGTCGACATCGGTGGGCTCCAGCCCAGCCTTGTCGAGGGCGCCGAGCAACGTCTCGGCGCCGAGTTCGACTGCCTTGTCGAGGAACGCGTCGTTGGCTGCGCCGAAGTCGGTCAGGTCGGCGTACTGGTCGAGGGGAAGTGCGAGATGACGCGTGGTGACGGCGGCGCTGCTGTGCAGGCGCCGTAGCAGTGCTCGCTTGTCCTGCGCGGTGAGGCACAGGTCGGCGAACCGCTCGGTGATCTCGGTCTGCGAGTACTGGTGCGGCGGCAAGACGCCGTGCACTGCCGCGATCCGGGTCACGGATCGAGCGTACGGGGTACGCAGCTAGGTCAGGCTGGGTGAGCTTGTGCACGGCAGCGGCTCGGGGGGGGGGGGTATTCGACGGAAGGTCCGAGTATGGCGTCGCTAGAGCAACGTAAACCTCGGACCGCCGGCGCCGGTCAGGCGTCAGCCGCGGCCAGCGTGGCGTCGACGGTGACCGCGCCGCCGTCGGTGGCCTGGAGCGACACTTCACCGGTCACCCGGCCGGCTGCCACGAGATCATCGAGCGTTCGTTCGATCAGCGCCAGCCGATCGGCCGGCCCGCTGATCGTGGCGGCGGTCACCTGCGTGCGCATCGACGCCTTCGCCGTGGACTTCGCGCCCCGGATGCCGGCCAGCGCCTGTGCCGCCACATCGAGAAGCGCCCCAGCGCCGGCTGCCGATCCGGCGTCGGGCAGAGCCAGCTCGGCATCGGCCTCCGGCCAGGCAGCGCGGTGAATGGAGCCGGTTCGCCACCACGACCAAGCTTCCTCGGTGACGTAGGGCAGGAACGGCGCCAGCAGCCGCAGCTGCACCGACAACGCAGTCGACAGCGCCGCTTGCGCCGAGGCGGCCGGCGCGGTGCCCCTGGCGCCGTACGCCCGTTCCTTGACCAATTCGAGGTAGTCGTCGCAGAACGTCCAGAAGAAGCGCTCCGTCGTCTCAAGGGCGGTGGTGTAGTCGTACGCCTCGAACGCCTCGGTGGCCGCCAGCACCACTTCTCGCAGTCTGCTCAGCATCGCCACGTCGAGGGGTACGTCGACCGCGGCCAGGTCCGCCTCCACTGCTCCGAACCCGAGGACGAACTTCGACGCGTTGAGCACCTTCATCGCCAGCCGCCGGCCCACCTTCATCTGTGCCTCGTCGAAGGGCGAGTCCATGCCTGGGCGCGACATCGCCGCGCGCCAGCGCACTGCGTCGGAGCCGTACCGGACAAGAATGTCGCTGGGCACGATCGCGTTGTCCTTGGACTTGCTCATCTTCTTGCGGTCGGGGTCGACGACGAATCCCGAGATGAGGCAGTGGCTCCACGGGATCGTGTCGTTCTCCAGATGCGCGCGCACGACACGGGAGAAGAGCCAGGTGCGGATGATCTCGTGGGCGTGCGTGTTGAGGTCCATCGGGAATACCCGCCCGAACAGGTCGGGATCGCGTTCCCAGCCCCCGGCGATGTGGGGGGTCAGCGAAGAGGTCGCCCAGGTGTCCATGATGTCGGGGTCGGCCATGAACCCCCCAGGCACGCCGCGCTGAGCCTCGTCATAGCCAGCCGGCGGCTGGGCAGCCGGATCGACCGGCAGCTGGTCCTCGGTCGGCACCAGCGGGGCGTCGTACATCGGCTCGCCGGCATCGTCCAAGGCGTACCAGACCGGGATCGGCACCCCGAAGAAGCGCTGCCGCGAGATCAGCCAGTCGCCGTTGAGCCCCGACACCCAGTTGGCGTAGCGGTGCTGCATGAACGGCGGCATCCAGGTGATCTCGTCACCGCGCGCGAGCAAGGCTCGGCGAAGGTCTTCGTCGCGGCCACCGTTGCGGATATACCACTGACGGCTGGCGACGATCTCGAGCGGTCGGTCACCATACTCGTAGAAGTTGGCCATGCGCTGGGTTGGCGTGGGCTCTCCGTCGAGATCGCCTGACTCGCGCAGGAGCTCGACGCTCCTCTCCCGCGCACCGTGAGTTGTCTTCCCGGCCAGCTGCTCGTACGCCGACCTCCCGGCCTTCGAGTTCAACCATTTCGGGGTCTCCCGGTGCAAGCGGCCGTCCCGCCCGATGATGACCCGCACCGGTAGCTGTAGCTCGCGCCACCACTGCACGTCGGCGAGGTCGCCGAACGTGCAGCACATGGCGATGCCGGCGCCCTTGTCGGGCTCGGCTGCCGGATGGGCAAGCACTGGGAGGTCGACATCGAAGAGCGGTGATCGGACCACCGTCCCGAACATCGGCTGGTAGCGCTCGTCGTCGGGATGGGCGACGAGAGCGACGCAGGCTCCGATCAGCTCCGGCCGGGTGGTCTCGACGTACACCGGGCCGTCCGCACCGTGGAACGCGACCCGGTGATAGTGCCCGGGGTAGTTGCGGGCCTCCAGCTCGGCCTGTGCGACAGCAGTACGGAAGGTGACGTCCCAAAGCGTTGGCGCTTCACTCTGGTACGCCTCACCACGCGCCAGATTGCGGAGGAATCCCCGCTGCGCGACAGCGCGCGAGTCGTCGCTGATCGTCGTATAGAGCAGCGACCAGTCGACCGAGAGGCCGAGTTGGCGCCAGAGGTCTTCGAAGATCTTCTCGTCCTGCATCGTCAGCCGCTCGCACAGCTCGATGAAGTTGCCGCGCGACACGGCCACGGGGTGCTTGGGGTCGGGCCGTTCGGGCGGCGTGAACTCCGTGTCGTAGGGCACCGACGGGTCGCACCGTACGCCGTAGTAGTTCTGCACGCGGCGCTCGGTGGGCAGTCCGTTGTCGTCCCAGCCCATCGGGTAGAAGACTTCTTTGCCGCGCATCCGCTGGAAGCGCGCGACCACGTCGGTGTGCGTGTAAGAGAAGACGTGGCCTACGTGCAGCGACCCCGACACGGTCGGTGGGGGTGTGTCGATCGCGTAGATTTGCTCGCGCGTCTTGGTGCGGTCGAAGCGGTAGACGCCGTCGGCCTCCCACCGCTTGCTCCACTTGTCCTCGAGTCCCTCCAGCGCTGGGCGCTCGGGTACGGCGACCGCGCGGGAGGCGGCGGTCGGCGTACCGGATGCAGCGCGCGGCAGGGTCTCGGTCATAGCGGTCAAGCCTAGGCGAGTCGAGCATTCGGCTCGACCGGATTCTGTGGGTCGCGGTAGCGACTCTCCTAGACTGCGAAGGCGATGGCTGACGAAGGGAGCGCAGGGCGAGGCGGCGCGACCGGCAGTGCGGCCGACCGTTACCGCGAAGTCGAGCAGCACCTGTTGGCTCGTTGGCCCGAGCACCGTATCGAGCCCTCACTCGACCGCATTGCAGCGCTGTGTGACCTCCTTGGTCAGCCGCAGCGCGCTTATCCGGTCGTCCACCTCACCGGCACCAACGGCAAGACGTCGACCGCGCGGATGGTCGATGCGCTGCTGCGCGCCCTCGACTTGCGGACCGGACGATTCACCAGCCCGCATCTTGAACGGATGACCGAGCGCATCACGATCGACGGCGAGGAGCTCGCTCCAGAGCGCTTCGTCGAGGTGTACGACGAGGTGGTGCCGTACATCGGCATCGTCGACGGCCGCACCGAGCACCCGGTCAGCTTCTTCGAGCTGGTCACCGCGATGGCGTACGCCGCGTTCGCCGACGCACCGGTCGATGCCGCGGTGGTGGAGGTCGGCATGGGTGGGGCGTGGGACGCGACCAACGTCGCGGACGCAGCGGTGGCGGTGATCACCCCGATCGGCGTCGACCACGAGCGCTACCTCGGCTCGACGTCGGGCGAGATCGCCGAGGAGAAGGCAGGCATCGTCAAGCCAGGAACATTCGCGGTGCTTGCCCAGCAGCCGGTCGAGGCGGCCGAGGTGTTGCTGCGACGGGCAGCTGAGGTTGGGGCGACCGTCGCGCGCGAGGGGTTGGAGTTCGGGGTGCGGTCTCGTACGCCGGGGCTTGGTGGACAGCTCGTCACCCTGCAGGGCCTGGCGGCGGCGTACGACGAGGTGTTCCTCCCGCTGCACGGCGCGCATCAGGCGCAGAACGCCGTCTGCGCGGTTGCCGCGGTGGAGGCGTTCGCCGGTGGCAAGGGGTTGAACGGCGGTCTCGACCCCGAGCTCGTGCAGATGGCGTTCGCGTCGGTGACCTCCCCGGCCCGCCTGGAGATCGTCCGGCGCTCACCAACCGTCTTGCTGGACGCGGCTCACAACCCGCACGGCGCGGCGGCAACTGCCGAGGCCGTGCAGGAGGCGTTCGCATTGTCGCCGCTCATCGGCGTACTCGGGGTGATGGCCGACAAGGATGTCGAGGGCCTGCTCGCCGCATTCGAGCCGGTGCTGGCGAGTGTCGTCTGCACCCAGAACTCGACTCCGCGGGCATTGCCCGCTGCGGAACTGGCGTCGGTTGCCGAGGACATCTTCGGTGCAGACCGCGTCGAGATGGTCCCACGCCTTGACGAGGCGCTCGAGCGAGCAGTGGAGTTGGCCGAATCGGCGGGGTCCGACAGCATCGGGCTGGGCAGCGGCGGAGTGCTCGTCACCGGTTCTGTCATCACGGCCGGCGAGGCCCGCACGCTGCTCGGCGGCGGCCTCTGATGCGCTCGCCCCGCCAGACGATGTGCGCAGCGGTGCTCGCATTCGAGTGCATCGTCCTCGGCCTGGTGACGCCGGTGCTCATCAGCGTGGAGGGCATCGCGAGCGGAATTGCGCTGCCGATCGGGCTGGGTCTTGCGGTTGCGGCGTTGCTGATCGCCGCGCTTCTTCGGTTCGAGGCGGCTTACGTCGCCGGATTCGTACTGCAGGTCGCCGCGGTGGGGCTCGGTTTCGTCGTGTCCGTGATGCTCCTGCTGGGGCTCGTCTTCGGGGGGCTGTGGACGACTGCCTATGTGCTAGGTCGCAAGATCGACCAGCAGCGGGCCGCTACCCTCCCGACATGACCGAGCGCACTCTCGTCCTGCTCAAGCCCGACACCGTACGCCGGGGACTGGTTGGGCAGGTGCTCGCGCGTCTGGAGGCAAAGGGGCTGCGGATCGTCGCGCTGGAGCAGCGCTCGATCAACGGAGAGATCGCTGACCAGCATTACGCCGAGCACGTCGAGCGTGATTTCTATCCACCGTTGCGGGACTTCATCACCAGCGGACCACTGGTGGCGGTGGTGGTCGAGGGTGACAGCGCTGTCGACGTCGTACGCGCACTCAACGGGGCAACCGACGGGCGCAAGGCGGCGCCGGGCACCATCCGCGGCGACTGGAGTCTGTCGAACCGCGAGAACCTCGTGCACGGGTCGGACTCACCGGCGTCCGCGAAGCGTGAGATCGCGATCTGGTTCCCCGACCTAACGACGTAAGAGCTGCTCCGTCGCCGACTCACCCGTGCTGTCTCTGTCGTCACGGCTTGGAACGCTCCGGGGGTTTCGCGGCGCGCGAACCCCCCGGAGCGTTCCAACCGCGAGGTGACCAGCACAAAGTTGGGTCACGGTCGAAGTGTCGCCCCGGTGGTCGCCTGCGCCGCGCTTAGCCTGATCTCGCGGCTGCCTTGGTGGGCGTAGCCGCGTCTTAGGCGAGACCGCAGTGCGAGAGGGCGAGCCGACTTGGCCAACAGCATTATCGGCCGTGACATGGCTGTCGACCTGGGCACGGCCAACACGTTGGTGTACGTGCGCGGGCGCGGCGTCATGCTCAATGAACCCTCCGTCGTAGCGATGAACGCTCAGACGAGGGAGATCCTCGCTGTCGGTACCGAGGCTAAGCGCATGATCGGACGTACGCCGGACAGCATCAGCGCCATCCGGCCGCTCAAGGACGGCGTCATCGCCGACTTCGAGGCGACCGAGCAGATGTTGCGGTTCTTCATCAAACGGGTGCACCGCCGGCAGTACTTCGCCAAGCCCCGACTGGTCATCTGCGTGCCGTCCGGCATCACCGCCGTCGAGCAGCGAGCTGTCAAAGAGGCCGGCTACCAAGCCGGAGCGCGCCGCGTCTACATCATCGAGGAACCGATGGCGGCCGCTATCGGCGCGGGACTGCCGGTGCACGAGGCGACTGGGAACATGGTCGTCGACATCGGGGGTGGCACGACCGAGGTTGCAGTCATCAGCCTCGGTGGCATCGTGACCAGCCAGTCGATCCGGACGGCCGGTGACGACCTCGACGCCGCGATCATCACCTGGATGAAAAAGGAGTACTCCCTCATGCTGGGGGAGCGCACCGCCGAAGAGATCAAGGTCGCGCTGGGGTCGGCGTTTCCGCTTCCCGACGAGCCCGAGGCTGAGATCCGCGGCCGCGACATGATCAGTGGCCTGCCGCGCAACGTGGTCGTGTCGTCGGCCGAAGTCCGCCAGGCCCTTGAGGAGCCGCTGCACTCGATCATCGATTCGGTGCGTACGACGCTCGACAAGACCCCGCCCGAGCTGGCCGGCGACATCATGGACCGGGGAGTCGTCCTCACCGGAGGCGGCGCTTTGCTGCGCGGTCTCGACGAACGCCTGCGGCACGAGACCGGCATGCCCGTGCATGTTGCGGACCAGCCGCTTGGTTCGGTGGCCTTCGGCGCCGGCAAGTGCGTGGAGGAGTTCGAGGCGCTTCAGCAGGTCCTCGTCTCAGAACCGCGGCGCTGATGCAGCCGACAGACCCGCGGCGGTCCCGCGCCGTACTCGGCTTGCTGGTGCTCGCCTCGCTGACGATCATCACCGTCGACGCGCGCCGAGACACCGCCGGCTCGCCTGTCGATCCGTTGCGTACGGCGGCGGCTGCGGCACTCGGACCGATCGAGGGCATGGCGGCTTCTGTTGCGACCCCAGTCGCTGCCATCCCGAACTACTTCGGTGACGTGAGCGCGCTGCGCCAGCAGAACGCGCACCTGGAGAAGGCGAATGCACGGCTGACCACAAGGCTGCGGGCCTCGGCGGCCAACGCGCACCGCACTGCCGAGCTCCGCCGCATCGGGATGTTCGCCGACCAGAAGGGCTACCGGGTAGTGCCGGCGCAGGTGGTGGCGTTGGGTCCGGCGCAGGCGTTCTCGGCCACGGTGACCATCGACGCAGGAACCGATGACGGCGTCGTCCCCGATCTCACCGTCATCAACGCCGACGGTCTGGTCGGCCGGGTGGTGAGCGCCGGACCGCAGACGGCCACCGTGCTCCTGGTCACCGACGCCAAGTCGGTCATCGGGGCGCGGCTGAGCGAGTCGATGGAGATCGGTTTCCTGTCCGGAGAAGGTCAGTTGGGCAGCGACGCCGCCCTCAAGCTGAGCCTGATCGACCACACCGTCTCACCGCAGGCCGGCGACGTCGTCCTCACCTGGGGTTCACGGGGTGGCGCGCCGTACCTCCCGGGCATCCCCGTGGGCTCCGTCGTGAAGGTGCACAGCTCGCCAGCTGAGCTCACCCAGACCGCCGAGGTGCGACCGTACGTCGACTTCTCCTCCCTCGACGTGGTCGGCGTCATCACCTCACCGGGCAACCGCACCACCAAATCGACAGCGATGCCAGCAGGTGGGCGATGACGACAGCTGCACGGGCAATGGCGGTAGCCGTCCTCATCGTGGTCACGGTCACGCTGCAGGTCAGTATCTTCGCGAACCTCTCCATCCGCGGGGTCGTGCCCGACCTGGCTCTGCTCGTCGTCATCGCCGCCGCCTTGGTCCGCGGCCCCGACTACGCCGCGATCGTCGGCTTCGTCGCCGGCCTGGCGCTCGACCTGGCGCCTCCTGCCGATGCCACTGCGGGGCGGTGGGCGCTGGCGTTCGTGGTCGTCGGCTACCTCACCGGTCTGGCTCGGCAAGAGAGCGATGTCTCACTCCTCGGCACGGTGGCCATGGTGGCCGCCGGCGCCTTCATTGGTACGTCGGTCTACGCGCTGAGCGGTCTGGTGCTCGGTGACCCCGGGGTGAGCGTGCGTTCGGCCTTCTCGGTGGTCCCCGTGGCCGTCGGGTACGACGTGTTGGCGACCCCGTTCGTCGTACCGCTGGTGGTGCTGCTGGTCCGGCGCCTCGAACCCGCCGAACGCTGGTGAGTTCGCCATGCTGAGGAGCCGCTCACGACTGCGGCTGGTGGTGGTGCAGGTACTGGTGCTGTCGTTGTTCGCCACTCTGTTGGCGAGGCTCTGGTACCTCCAGGTGGTTGGCGGCGACACCTATCAGGCGGCGGCTCAGAACAACGCCGTCCGGGAGGTCGAGGTGTCCGCCCCGCGCGGCCTCATCGTCGACGACATGGGCCATCCGCTGGTGGCCAACCGCACATCATGGGTGGTGACGGTCGATCGGGGGGTGATCGACAAGCTGGGGGGCGCCGCCAGGCACCGCGTGATGGTGCGTCTGGCGAAGACCCTCGGCATGAGCCAGCAGGCGCTGCGGCGGCGCACCAAGACGTGTGGTGAAGCAGGTGCCGCGCCGGCGCCGGTCTGCTGGAACGGCTCGCCGTACGAGCCGGTGCCCGTGGCCGAGGACGTCAGTCAGGTGTTGGCCGCGTCGATCCTGGAGCGGCCCGAGGACTTCCCCGGCGTGACCGCCCAGGCTCGCAAGGTGCGTGCCTACCCGGCGCCGTACGGCGTCAACGCCGCTCACCTGCTCGGCTACATCTCACCCATCACCCAGCAGGAGCTCGCCGCCGCCCATGCCCACGGTGACAGCTCGGTGAGTCCGCTCTCGGTCGTCGGTCGGTCGGGTTTGGAACAGGAGTACGACAAGTACCTGCGCGGTGTTTCTGGCGTCCACAGGGTGGCCGTCGACTCGATGGGCAGGATGCTCGGCTCCGCCGGCGACGTGCGTCCCAAGCCAGGTGAGACGCTGGTCACGAGCATCGACGCCAAGGTGCAGTCGATCATTGAACGGCAGCTCCGGCTGTCGATCCTGCGGGCCCGGCGGACCGTCGACCCGGTCACGGGGCGCAAGTACGCCGCCGATTCCGGGTCGGTGGTGGTGCTCGATCCCAAGAACGGCCGGGTCGTCG
>JBBPZH010000068.1:0-21072 GCA_038198965.1 Propionibacteriales bacterium | reverse complement strand
TAAACGCGCCGCACCTCGTTGCCCTGGTCCGCGCCGGCGCGAGGTTCGAGAAGGGCAAACTCATCGAACGACCCGACGATGAACCAGGAGGCGATCAACAAGTCGCATGACCCCCAATCCACAGGTCTTGACGATTGCTCGGCCCACGCCGTGCCGCAGGACTGGCAGCGGCGTGGTGGCACGCTCGCGGCGATCACGATGATGCCGCCTCGGTGCAGCCGTCACGGTCCTTGGGTTTCGATGTGGAAGCCGCAGGACGGGCAGCGTCCGGGGTAGCGGGTCAAGTCGGGCTTGTCGAACAGGGGGAGTAGAGGTCTGCCTCAGCGCCGTCCGGTGCTGGTTGGTGAGACAGAGATGTACCGGAGCCGGTAACGACGTCGGGGTCGTCTGACGACTTCTCGTCCGTCTCTTTAATTTCCCTTTCGCGCTGGGGGGTATATCTCTGTCCTACTTCCGGTTGTTCCGGCCAGTAGTGCCGTAGCCACTGCGACGCCTGCCAGTAGTCGGGCGCGTTGTCGGCGTCGCTCTGCTTGGTCCTGGTGGCGATGCCGAGCAGCGCCAGGTCGTCGAGTTGCCGGTGCGCGGTCTTGGTGACGATGCCGACCGCCGACGCAATCTCGGCTGTGCGTGTTTCAACGGACGCATCGAGCAGGGCTTCCATGAGGGGTCGACGGATGGCCGGCGCACAGTCCAGGGCGACCCGGACCACGACCGCCCACCGGGTCGCGTCGTCGACACCTATCGCACCGAGCGCGCCGTACAGCCGCCGGATTGCCTTGACGAGCCGCGCTGGACCTTCGGCCTGGGGCATGACGAGGAGCTCTTGGCTGTACCCGTCTCTTTCGACTCCGGTGCGGGCTCGAGCCGCGAACGTGGCGAGCTTGATGAGCTTGTCGCGTTCTGCCTCGGTGAGCGGCTGGTGGACGAGCTTCCGGTCGGCGTTGGCGATGAGCCCGGTCATCGCTTCCGATAGCTCAGCGCGCATCTGTGTCTCGTGTTCGCTGTTGTCGAGCGCGGACAACGCCTGCTCGGCGGGTTTCACGTCGGGGAGCCGGAGCAACATGAAGCGGTCACCGAGTGCGTTCACGACTGCGCTGTAGCGGTCGTATGACGGTGTGACCCCACCGACCAGACCGCATTTACCGTGCCAGGACAGGACTCGTCCGCCGTCCGTTCCGACCGGCCGATCCCATGACCCGTCGTAGACCTCACGCAGGGCCGCCATCGCCTGCCGTGCGGTGTCCCGGTTCTGTGACAAGACGCTGGTGAAGTCCTTGCATAACAGAATGCCGAAGTCTCCGACCTGCCGGAGCAGGCCGCCGGTCGCATCGGCTGCGCGTTCTTTCTTGCTGGTGCCGGACAACAACGCGGCTTCGTAGACGGTAGCGGCGCCAATGATGAACGGCAGCTGGGCGCAGGCTTGCAGTATCTCCGTCTTACCGCCGGAGGGCGGGCCGACGACGAGCAGCCACACGGGGTCACCATCTGCCAGGTTGGCGACCACGGCGGCGGCCACGGCCAGGACGGGCGCTTCGTCGTCCAGGTGCAGCCACCGGCCGAACACGGCGAGCGCGTCCGCTAGGTTGACTGGGCAGACCTTCTTCAGACCCCGGTCGACCGGGGTCTGAGCGTGTGGTTGGACGCTCCGCCTCGCGCAGCTCCGGGGCGTCCGGCCGCACCAGCTTCCACAGGTCGTCGGCTCCATGACCGGCGGCCAGATAGTCGTCGATGCCCGTCTTGGTGGCGTCGTCGGCGGGAAGGTGCAGATACTCGACCCTTGCACCCTTGGTGGTCAGGTAGCCGGCGAGCTGTTCCAGAGCCTACCTGACAGCACGCTTGCGTACTACGTCGGAGTCGAACGCGAGGATGACGCGACGCCCGTTGAGCGCGATGTCGTGCCAGTCTGGGATGGCAGTCTTGCCGCCGTGAGAGTTGCTCCCGCGCCACGACCACACACCCGGTAGCGCCACGACGCACAGGCCGTGAACGGCGCCGCAGTCAGCCTTCTTGACGCCTTCGGTCACCCACAAGGGAATGCTCGGGTCGTCCAGCTTCGGGCCGACGCCCGGTGGCACGTCGATGCCGTTGCGCTGCCCGACAGGCGTCTCGTACTTGACCGGCTTGCCGTCCCTGACTCGGGGTGTGTCCGGGCGGTACTGGTAACCCCATCGACTGCCGTCCTTCCGCAACATCGGCACTAGCAGGCCGGGGGTGTTGCGGCCAGCCCGTGTGATGCCGACCTGTTCGAGGCGTACCTTCGTATCGACCGGGCTGTAACCGCGGGCCCGTGCATGGTCTGGTGTTATCCCCGACGCGGCGAGCATCGAGGCAAGCTGGGGGAACGGCTCGTAGGCGATGCCGAAGCCGGCGTCGTCCGCGTAGAGCCTGGCGCTCACGACGCCACCTGCCGAGCAGCCAAGCACTCGCCGCACGGGTTGACGCACGAGTTTGGTTGCCGCGCCTCGCAGCGGAACTCGAGAATGGCGGACAAGCCGAACGGAAGCGCCACGACCTCACGGACACTGGGCCCCGGACACTGCCACGGCGGTACGGTCGCGATCAGGTCGGCGGCTGGCTGTACCCTTGATTCTTGGTGGAGGGTTGTGGCGACCCGAGTTGTTTGCGAGTGGCGGTCCTTCGGGGCCGCCGTTCGTTTCTGGTCAGGAGGCATCGCGACCACCGGCCTCTGACCTCGAGGCCTTCGCCTTGCGGCTCATGCGCAGCATGTGGGCTCGTACGAGGTGGTCGACGCGACGCTCAACTTCCGCGGGGTCGAGGATGCCCTGAGGGTCTACTTCGCGGGCGAACTTGGCGCGGAGGCCTGCGCGAGCTGGCGCGGTGGCGGCGCTTCTATCTGGTGTGCGACCCCAGCGCTCGGCGGCGGCAATCTGCGCAATGAGGGTTCGATCTTGGGATGAACGGGCGGACAATGCGACTCCAAGCCTGACGCCGCTGGGCGTAGGTGGGAGCGGGTTCACCGGAGGGGTCCGCAGGCCCTCATGCCTTGTTGTGTCCTCTATGCTACCGCGTCGGTCACACGGTTAGAGGGACACCCGCAGACAGACATCACAGATAGATTTTGTTGGCGCCGTCCCGCACCGCCATGTCGAAGAGGGTGCTCAGCCGAGTCATTGTCACCCTTCCCTGATGGTGTCGCCGACCGCCGCAATCGAAGCCCAGCCGGTCGAGTTTGCCGCTCATCCCAAAGGGCCTCGGGTCGCCCTCTTCTGGCTTGGAATGGTTCCACCAGCGGGCGCTCAACGTTTCTACGGGAGCGCGCAACCGCGCGCGTAGGCGCACTTCTTGCCCCTCGGGCGTCCAGCTCCCCATGAACTCCACCCTTCCGGAGTCATCTTGAATCAGCCGCCCCATGAGTCGGCCGCAACCTTGGCAACAGATTTTGACAACGGCCGGGTCGTTCACAGCTGGTCTCCGAGTGCCATACGCCGGTGTGCGTCTCGCGCCCGCCCGTCGGCTGCGCTTGCGGCGTACCGGCCCACCATCTCCCTCGACCGCCACCCGGCCAGACGCATCAAGTCGTTCTCCTGCCCGCCCGCGGAAAGCCAGCGATGCGCGAACGTGTGCCGGAACTGGTGAGGGTGGATCGGGTTGATGCCGGCGTCCTTGCACCGACGCTCGAGCATCTGCCGAACACCTGAGTCAGTCATCGGCCCCTTCTTGCCCAACCACAGCGCCTCGGTCAGCGCAGCGCCTGGATGCCGCGTCCTGATCCGCAGGTAACGTCGCAGCGCATCAGCGGTCCTGGCCCCGAACGGGCAGGCACGTCCACGGCCACCCTTGCCCATCACGAAGGCCATCGACTGCTCACGGTCCACGTCATCGAGTTGCAGTCCGATCAGCTCGCCGGCGCGCATCCCGGTGTCGAGGAACAGCCGGATGATCGCGGTGTCGCGGCGGTTTTCGAACGTGTTCCCACGGCAGGTGTCCAGTAGCTTCGCCAACTGGTCGACGTCGAGCACGGGCACCGGCTGCTCTGGGACGGTCGGCGGACTCATGCCCTCCATCGGGGAACGGTCGAGCTCGCCGTCTGACACCAGCCAGCGGAACAGCTGCTGCAGGCTCCGATAGTGCTTGGCGGTCGTGGCAGGGGACACGCGGTCGTTCATCTCGGCCAGGTATCCCTCGAGCGTGCCGCGCCGGATTGCAGTGTGGGTGTCGTCGAGATCCTTGGCGTCTAGCCAGTCGCAGAAGGCCCGGCCTACGGTGAGGTAGGAGTCGATCGTGCCGCGAGACAGGTTCTTGGCCCGCAGATGCACCCGCCAGTCGTCCAAAAAGCCGGGCAGCGACTCACCAGCAGGTACTTGACGCTCGACCACAGCAGAGAGAATACTCCTCTGTGCAACCGTTGTGCGGGATCGAATCCCAGCGTTTTACCAGGTGGTGGGGCGGGCGGGACTCGAACCCGCGACCCAAGGATTATGAGTCCTCTGCTCTAACCAGCTGAGCTACCGCCCCTCCATTCGACGCTGCATCATGCTACGGACATGCAGGTGTTCCGACGCGGTGCGTGTGCTAAGTCCTGGCCGGTGATGCTGGGTTGAGGCTGGAGAAATGCATACTGACCCGGCATGGCAACGTTCTTGCTCACCTTGCGGTCAAGGGTGGCCACGCGAGCGAACCCAGCGGGCGAAGAGGGGATCAACAAAGCGCCAGTACGGCGACCCTCTGCTCGCCGCCGTAATCCGGCTGATGTGCTGGCCCTCGCGAGCCAGGTCTCGCACGGCGGATTGAAGCGCCGCGCGGCTGAGGCGCGAACGTTCAGTAGCACGCGAGCCGGTTGGACGAACATCGTCGGCCATTGCCGCTAGGACGGCCTTCTTGCCTGCGCTCAGGGAGTCCCAGATGCCATGGTGGGCCTCACTCGTCTGCGCCATCGCCAGCTCAAGAACCGCCTCTGCCAGGACGACACCAGTCGCATCACACTCCGCGTCGGAAAGCGTGGAGAGCCCAGACTCCCGCATCGTCAACTCACGATGCAGTAGGTGGGCAAGCAGCATCGTTCGCTGCGGATGCCCGTCCGCCGCCATGATCAATGGCCCCAGCGCACCACCAGGGTCGACGGCCAGCTGCTCGAATCGCTCAGCCAGCTCGATCTGCACCTCGTCGACGGGCAGCGGCGTCAGCTCGAGCGGCTCGGCCTGGCCATACAGCGGTCGCTCTCGGTCGGTGAATAGCTTGCGCATCAGTGAGGGCTGGGAGCCAGCGTAGATATAGGTGGCAGCATCACCGTGGTACTGCAGATGCGAGCGCAGCAGCCCGTCGAGCGTAGCGCCGTCGCTCAGCAGGTCCTGGAACTCGTCGAATACCACAAGCGTCTGCCGCCCGTCTCGCTCGAACAGTCGCACCGGAAGATCGAGCAACTCCGACGCCACGGTCAGTGTCGCGTCGGCCGATGGCGACTGGATCGGTCGTGGGCCAAGCGTCAGCCCGACGCCCGACGTCGTAAGCGACAGCCCCAGCCGCGCGCTCAGCGCATCCAGCAGACTGCGCACGCGCGAGTCTTTGAGCTTTGCGTACGATGTCGCGATCCGAGCGCACACTTCGGCCAGCGATGTGACGCCATACAGGTCCACATGCAACGTCCGCCAGCCGACTTGGCTCAGTGCATCCTCGTGGGCAAGGAGCAGCGACGTCTTGCCGTATCGACGAGGGCCAGCCACCCGAACGTGAGCGCCGTCGATCGCCGCCAGGTGCAGCTGATGCAGCTCCGCTCGACGGTCGATGAGCGCCTCCCGATCGACCGGAGTCGTGAATGGAAACGCCCTTTGCATACCCTTTACCATACAGTCATGTATGGAGAAGGAAACGCAACCCCTCAGCCACCGCCGCAGCTTTCCTGTCCAGGGTGCCTCGGATGTCAGCCTGCCTGACGTTTACTCAGCAAACGAGGGCCAAAAGGCGACCCGGCTGCCTCGGATGTCAGCCTGCCTGACGTTTACTCAGCAAACGAGGGCCAGAAGGCGACCCGGCTGCCCTGAGTCACACCGTGGTGAAGCGCGCATAGTCGCAGCGCGGCCAGTCACGGGGTCATGGGCAGTACGGCGCTGCTTCCCGCGAACAAAAAGGCCACTCGATGAAGGGCAGCAGACCGGGCGTTGACGAAGTCTTCGCAGGAGTCGGTCGCCGAGTCGCTTATCCTCAGCTCGTCCACAGTCAGCGCCGCTCCATGCCCTTGTGACGCTTTCAAGCAGTGATCGCGTTCAGATGGGTCGCTCAACCAGCGGGGTGGACTACTACCCGCTCATCGCTGGGAAGCGGTTCCATACCCGGTGCGCACCCAACAGGGCGATGACTTCGGCGAGCACGCTGGCTGGGTCTTCACCGAGTACGACGCCGGCGTCGACCGGGTCGCAGCCGGCGGCCACCAGCGCGACCTCCGCGTCGCCCCACCCGCCGATCGCCTTCCCGTGCCGGAACATCTCACCGATCATCAGCCGCACCCGCGGATCGACTCGGCCTTCGCTGTCGGCCGGGTCACCTGACTTCGCGTCGCGGCCGCTCACGGCGTCCGAGCCAACTCGAGGGGCGCCTGCCAGCAGCAGCGCGTCGAACTCCACCGAGCGAGCGGTCAGGAACGTCCGCTGCACCGGCTGACCGTCCACCATGCCGCCGTGCGGCGCGATCAGCAGCGGCACCATGCCCGCCGACAGCACTGCTTGGCGCACGTCCGCCACGCCGTCCAACCCAGCGTCAAGATCGATGACAATGCCGACGATCCGCCCGTCGACCGGCCATGTCTTGACCGATCTGCGACAGGGCGGGGCTCGGCTCGACGGACGCAGGCGGCGTGATGGCTGACGGCGCCGGCAAACCAAGACCGGCAGCAACGTCGGCGCACAGCTGCGGGTCCACGTTCGCGAGGACCTGCAGCTCCCGCTCCCTGATGGTCTGCTCGTAACACTTGCCGAGCTCGAACGTGAACGCCTGCACCACGTGGTCCTTCTCCACCGGCGACAGACTCAGCCAGAACAGCCGCGGCTGACTGAAGTGGTCGTCGAACGACGCAGGCGAGGCCCGCACCTTCGCCGCAGCCGCCACCGGCTGCGGCACCTCGACGTACCCGCCGGCATCGGCACCGGCAAAGAACGGGCATCCGCCGTCGAGCGAGTTCGGCTTGTACGGCGCCGCCCCCGCGTGGTCGGCCATCTGATGGAAGCCGTCGCGCAACATGTCGTTGACCGGGGCGTGCGGGCGGTTGATCGGGATTTGGCCGAAGTTCGGACCGCCGAGCCGGGTGATCTGGGTGTCGAGGTAGGAGAACAGCCGGGCGTGCAGCAGCGGGTCGTCCGTCACGTCGATGCCCGGCACGAGGTGCCCGACGTGGAACGCGACCTGTTCAGTCTCGGCGAAGAAGTTGGTCGGGGTGGCGTTGAGCGTCAGCCGGCCGATCGGCTGCACCGGTGCCAGCTCCTCAGGGACCATCTTGGTGGGATCGAGGAGGTCGATGCCCTGGAACGTCTGCTCCGGAGTGTCGGGGAACGTTTGGATGCCCAGCTCCCACTCGGGATGAGCACCTGCCTCGATGGCGTCGTACAGGTCGCGGCGATGGAAGTCCGGGTCGACACCGTTGATCAGCTGCGCCTCTTCCCATACCAGCGAGTGCACCCCGGCGACCGGCTTCCAGTGGAACTTCACGAGCGTCGTCTCACCGTCTGCGTTCTGCAGCCGGAACGTGTGGACGCCGAAGCCCTCCATGGTGCGGTAGGAGCGCGGGATGGCGCGGTCTGACATCTGCCACATGACGTGGTGCGTTGCCTCGGTGTGCAGTGACACGAAGTCCCAGAACGTGTCGTGCGCGCTTTGCGCCTGCGGGATCTCCCGGTCGGGGTGCGGCTTGGCGGCGTGGATGATGTCGGGGAACTTGATGCCGTCCTGGATGAAGAAGACGGGGATGTTGTTGCCGACTAGATCGAACGTGCCCTCCTCGGTGTAGAACTTCGTGGCGAATCCCCGGGTGTCGCGCACGGCGTGATCCGCGTGATCCGACAACCGTGGAGAAGCGCACGAAGACTGGCGTCTCAGCGCCCTCGGCCAAGAACGCCGCCTTGCAGACCTTCGAGGCGCTGCCATAGCCCTGGAAGACGCCGTGCGCTCCGGCTCCCCGTGCATGCACCACGCGCTCGGGGATCCGCTCGTGGTCGAAGTGCATGATCTTCTCGCGCAGATGGTGATCCTGGAGCAGCGTTGGACCACGTTCACCTGCCTTGAGGGAATGGTCGGTGTCGTACAGGCGCAGACCTTGCGCCGTCGTGAGGTATTCACCTTGCTGACCACGGGCAGTCGCCGGTACGTCGGTCTTAACACCAGTCGGCGTCACCGACGCCGGAGCGCCCTGTTCAGGCTTGGGCGGCAGCGGCTCTCTCGGCTCGGTCGGCTCCTCCAGCGACGGCGGCTCGACGCCAGGAGCTCCAGGTATCGGCGACTCCAGCATCTCCGAGACCTTGCCCACCGCCTTCTTCGCAGTGTCCTTCGCTGCCTTCACCGGATTGCCCGTGGCCATGGCGTTGCTCTCCTTCGACGGCCGGCCGACGGATGTCGGCTCGGTCCGCCCGGCGTACCCCGGGTGCCGAAGCGCAAACCGTCGACGGCGTAGTCCCCTCCTTCTCTGGCCGTCACGGCTCCCAGCTGCACGTCGGCGCCCGGACTTTCACCAACTTCGCTCCTGGTGGTGTCGACTGTCCCGGACTAGCCGGTCTGATCAAAGGCGTTCCGATCAGACGATCGGCGGTGCTCCGGTCACCGTCGGGCCTGGTCCGACGGTCCCACCCGGCGACGGGGTCGGCGTTGGGGTGGGAGACGGGGTCCCGGACGGGCTCGGCGACGGACTCACCGGCGTCGGCAGGGGAACCGGACCCGGGCCAGGGCCAGGAGGCGCAGGCGCCTGGTTCTGGAAGATGCGCACCGCGATCAGGAGTGCGATCGCTGCGATCGCCAGCACCAGCGCGAACGAGGCGACGTACGTCCACCGGCTGGCTGCGGCCAACGAGTCAGGCCACGGGAGTGGCCAGATCCGCCAGCGGCCGACGCCACCGCGTCGAGTCCAGTGCGGCCGGAACTCCGGTCCCTGCCGGTTGCCTACCGGCGGCACGTGTTCCAGCGACACGGGCGCCAGCACGGCGGTAGCGGCGGCGAGGCCGTCGCGCCCGGTGCCGGCCGGCACCGCGACCCACGGTGCGATGTCGAGGTCGGCGTCACTTGCCGGCACCGCCGCCAGCGAGTACCGCGCCTGCAGAAATCGCGCCCGGGCGTACGAGTCGAGCTCCGCACCCTCAGTCAGCATCGCCACCGCGACCTGCTGCCCGTTGAGCTGGCCGGCGTACACGATGCCGGTGTCGGTGGCGCTCAACCGGCCGACCAGTCGCACGCCGCCGAGTGTTCGAGGGTCGCGAGTTTGGAGCGGCGCTACCGAGGGACCGGGAGTTCCATCACTCACGTGCGCAACCCTGTACCAGCTGCTGATGCCCTGCGGCCGGGCTCACAGGCTTGGCAGATCTGTAACACTTGTCCGAGCGTACGACGAATGCCGGGGCGCGGGAGGACGACGATGACGATCAGCCCACCGCGTCCGCCGGAGGCAGACCCGATGGTGCAGGAACGCGCCGCACTTGGGCAACGCGCGCTGGCTGAGGTCAAGCGCGTGATCGTCGGTCAAGAGCACATGGTCGAGCAGCTCATGGTGGCGTTGCTCGCACGCGGCCACTGCTTGGTTGAGGGCGTGCCAGGCGTGGCGAAAACCCTCGCGGTGCGCACGCTTGCCGATGTCGTCGGCGGCGAATTCGCCCGCATCCAGTTCACCCCCGACCTAGTGCCTTCCGACATCGTCGGCACCCGCATCTACCGGCCGAGCAAAGAGACGTTCGGCGTGGAGGTCGGCCCGGTCTTCGTCAACTTCGTGCTCGCCGACGAGATCAACCGCGCGCCCGCCAAGGTGCAGTCCGCGATGCTCGAGCTGATGGCCGAGCGCCAAGTCTCGATCGGTGGACAAACGTTCGCGCTGCCGGACCCGTTCATCGTGATCGCCACGCAGAACCCGATCGAGTCCGAGGGTGTCTACCCGCTTCCCGAGGCCCAGCGCGACAGGTTCCTGCTCAAGGTGGACGTCGGTCACCCCCGCGGGCAGGAAGAGTTCGAAATCCTGCGACGGATGAGTGTCGACCCGCCGAGCGCCCAGCAGATCCTCGGGCCGGACCAGCTGCGGCAGCTGCAGGCCGCCGCCGACAAAGTCTTCCTGCACAATCTGGTCGCTGAATACATCGTCCGCATCGTGCTGGCGACCCGCTCGCCACTCGAGTTCCACCTGGCCGACCTGGTCGGCGTCATCGACATCGGTGCGAGTCCACGCGCGACGCTTGGTCTGGCAGCGGCCGCCCGCGCGGTGGCCGTCATCCGTGGCCGGGACTTCGTGCTGCCGCAAGACATCGCAGCCATGGCGCGCGATGTGATGGCGCATCGCCTCGTGCTGAGCTTCGACGCCGTCGCCGATGGAGTCGACCCGCGCGCCGTTGTCGACCGAGTTGTGTCGGCGATTCCGCAACCACAGCCGGTGTGGCCGGTCACTGATGCCGTCCGGCCGGAGTTCCGCTGACTGTGGCTTCCCGCTTCCGCGCCGACGAGGTGCCTCTGTCGGCGCTGGCCCCCGAGCATGCGCTGCGTCGCCTCGAGCTGCAGATCGTCCGGCGGCTCGAGGGCTTCCTGCACGGCGAGCATCTGGGACTGCTTCCCGGCCCCGGAACTGACCTCGCCGAGGCCCGCTACTACCTGCCCGGTGAGGACGACGTACGCCGCATGGACTGGGCGGTCTCGGCACGTACGACGATCCCGCACGTGCGCGACGTCGTCGCCGACAGAGAGCTGGAGACCTGGGTGCTCGTCGACCTCTCGGCGTCGATGCGGTTCGGTACGGCCGCCATGGAGAAGCGCGACCTTGCGGTGGCCGCAGTGGCGACCATGGGACTGCTGACGTTCCGGGTTGGTGACCGATTCGGCGGTTATGTCTTGCGCTCCGACGGTTTGCACCGGTGGCCCGCCCGCACCGGGCGGCTTGCGCTGTTCGGCCTGCTGCGTTCGTTGCTGCGCGACTCGGCTACCGAAACGGTGCAAACGGAGCCTTCCCTCGCTGACGCGGTGCGGACCGTCGCCAGGGCCCAACGCAAGCGCGGTCTCCGGGTCGTGGTGTCGGACTTCATCGATCTCACCGACGCGCGCAGTGAACCCGAGTCGCCGCCGGCCTGGGAACGCTCGATGCGGGAGCTGGCCGCCCGCCACCAGGTCATCGCGATCGAGATCATCGATCCCCGCGAGCTCGACATCCCCAACGTTGGCACTGTCCTCCTGGAGGACCCCGAGACGGGAGAGGTGCGCGAGGTCAACACGGGCAGCCGCAAGGTGAGACAGCGGTACGCCGCCGCGGCCCGCCTGCAGCGGGAACGCAGCGCGCGCGCGTTCCGGCGAGCCGGCGTCGCCCACCTCGTGTTGCGCACCGACCGCGACTGGGTCGCCGACACCGCCCGCTTTGCGCTGCGTCACCGCAGAGTTGCCGCTCGGCTGCACGCGCCGCCGGCGGGGGTGCCTCGGTGAGCGTCCTGGAGCCTCAACGCCTCTGGCTCCTGCTGCTCGTCCCAGCGCTCCTCGTGCTGTACGTCGTCCTGCAGTACCGACGCAGCCACTACGCCGTCCGCTTCACCAATCTCGCCCTCCTCGACACCGTGGTGCCCCGCCGGGTGAACTGGCGGCAGCACGTCGCCGTCTTGCTGGCGCTGCTGACGCTCGGGTTCGCCCTGGTGCTGTTCGCCAAGCCCAGCGATGTCGTCCGGGTGCCCCGCCGGACCGGTGTGACCGTGGTCTTGACGATGGATGTATCGCTGTCCATGGAGGCCAGCGACGTGAGTCCCGACCGGATCAGCGCGGCCAAGCGCACGGCGAAGGAGTTCCTGACCCAGCTGCCGCCCGCGTTCAAAGTGGCGGTCGTGAGCTTCGCCCGCTATGCGACGGTCGTCGTACCGCCAACCGTGGACCGGCAGAAGGTGAGTACGGCGATCAACGGCTTGCGGCTCGCGGAGTACACCGCCACAGGCGAAGGCATCTATTCAGCTCTCGATGTCGTCAAGCAGTCGCTCGGCACCACCGACCGCCCCGCCGGCAAGCTGCCGGCGCTGATCGTCCTGATCAGCGACGGGGCGCGCACGGTGGGGCGCTCGCAGGTGTCGGCGGCAGAAGCCGCCAAGGCTCAAGGTGTGCCGGTCTACACTGTCGCGCTCGGCACGTCGAGTGGCACGATCAACAACGCCGGGCAGACGGTCGCCGTACCGGTCGAGATCGGGCAGCTGCAGCAGATCGCCCGCATCTCCGGGGGCAAGTCATACGTCGCGTCCAGCCCCAAGGACCTCGTGAGTGCCTATCGCGACGTTGGCGGGCGGCTGGTCTACACCAAGGTGCGCCAAGATGCGACGTCGGAGTACATGGGGTATCTGGTCGCGCTTTCGCTGCTGTCCACCGGCGGCGGCCTATTCATCGCTTCTCGTTGGCCATAACCAAGGCCGCGCCGTGCTGGTGCAGCAGTGACCAGTGAGGCACAATAGGCACGTTGACCGCTCCACCTCGAAGGCGAGCAGACCGCTGGGGAAGGCGACTCTCAAGCCTCGAGGAGGAGAACCCGGTGAATCTGCATGGTCGCGCGTCATCTCTTGGTGGCGCCACCCGCGGCGTGTTGTTCGTGCACGCTGCGCCGTCGGCGATGTGCCCCCACGTCGAGTGGGCGGTCGCCGGCGTGCTCGGCGCGCCCGTCGACATGGCCTGGACCCCACAACCGGCCCGCACCGGCACCTACCGCGCTGAGCTCTCGTGGACCGGTGACGTCGGTACGGCGGCTTCCCTGGCCTCAGCGTTGCGGGGTTGGTCTCGCCTGCTGTTCGAGGTGACCGAGGAGCCGACGCCGGCAAGTGAAGGAGCGCGCTACTCCTTCACCCCCGAGCTCGGCGTCTTCCACGCGGTCACCGGGCTGCATGGCGATGTCATGATCCCCGAGGACCGGCTCAAGGCGGCGGTCGTCAAGGCTGCACTCGGCGAACTGTCGATCCTCGATCAGATCGACAAGCTGCTCGGCAAGGAATGGGACGAGGCGCTCGAGGCTTTCCGGTACGCCGGCAGTGGCGCTCCTGTCCGGTGGCTGCACCACGTCGTATAGCCGCTCGCAGCCCAACCGCTGACTACGCTGACCGCCGGAGACCGAGCTTCCCGGATATCGCAGTCGGGTCAGCTCAAAGCGGGATGTTGCCGTGGTGTCCACGCTTGCCGGAGTCCACGGCTTCCAGCGCCACGGCGATAGCCGACCGGGTGGCGGACGGCTCGACGACTTCGTCGACGACGCCGATCTCCACTGCCTTGTCGACGCCGCCGGCCAGCTTCTCGTGCTCAGCTGCGAGCTCCGCCTCGACGGTCGGCCGCAGGTCGGTGGCTACCGCGGCGATCTTGCGCCGATGGAGGATGCGCACCGCGGCGACCGCTCCCATAACGGCAATCTCCGCCCCTGGCCACGCCAGCACACGGGTGGCTCCAAGCGAGCGTGCGCTCATCGCGATGTAGGCGCCGCCGTACGCCTTGCGCGTCACCAAGGTGACCCGGGGCACGGTGGCTTCGGCGAAAGCGTGCAGCAGTTTGGCGCCACGTCGTACGACGCCGTCCCACTCCTGCCCGACACCGGGCAGATAGCCGGGTACGTCGACTACCACGAGCAGCGGTACCCCGAACGCGTCGCACATGCGCACGAACCGCGCCGCCTTCTCCGCTGATGGTGAGTCGAGGCATCCGCCGAGCCGCAGCGGGTTGTTGGCGATGACTCCGACGGTCCGGCCGCCGAAGCGCCCGAGGGCGGTGACGACGTTCGGCGCCCAGCGAGCGTGCAGCTCAGCGACGGTGCCGCCGTCGAGGAGCGCCTCGACGAGCGGATGCACGTCGTATGCACGCCGCTTCGACTCAGGCAGTTGGGCTGCAAGGTCCACGTCGGCCACCGAGCCCGCGTCGAGTGAGCCTTGTTCGCCGAGCAATCCCACCAACTGGCGCGCCTGCTCCAACGCCTGCTGCTCAGACTCCGCGAGCACGTGCACGACACCGGAACGGCGACCGTGTGGCTCCGGACCACCGAGGCGCAGCATGTCGACGTCCTCGCCGGTGACCGACCGGACCACGTCGGGCCCGGTCACGAAGATGCGGCCCTCTGGCCCAAGGATCACCACGTCGGTCAGTGCAGGGCCGTACGCCGCTCCGCCGGCTGCCGGACCGAGCACCACCGAGACCTGCGGCACCCGCCCCGACGCGTGAGTCATGGCAGCAAAAATCAACCCCACAGCGTGCAGCGACAGCACACCCTCGGCGAGCCGAGCGCCTCCGGAATGCCACAGCCCGACGATTGGTGCGGAGTCCGCCAGCGCCCGGTCGTAAGCCGCAACCACGACCTGGCATCCGGCGTGGCCCATCGCCCCGCCCATGAGCGTCGCATCGGAGCAGAACGCCACCGTATGTACGCCGTCCACCAGACCGGTCGCCGCGAGCATGCCGCTGTCGTCTTCAGCGCTGATGAGCTCGAGCGTGCCCGGGTCGAAGAGAGCGGTCAGCCGGGTGCGGGGATTGCGGGGATCTCGCTCCCGCGGCAACTTGGCCGGCTTCTCGGCGGCGGTCGCCGTACCCGGCGCAGTCGTGGTCACCGCGGCTCAGACCGACCGGAAGGCGATGGCCACGTTATGGCCACCGAAACCGAAGGAGTTGTTGAGTGCTGCCATGTCGCCGTCGGACAGCTTGCGCTGCTCGGTGGCGATGTCGAGGTCGACCTCTGGGTCGAGCGAGTCGAGGTTGATCGTTGGCGGGACCATGCGGTGGTGCAGCGCCAGCACGGTGGCGACGGACTCCAATGCGCCGGCCGCCCCCAACAAGTGGCCGGTCATCGACTTCGTCGAGGTCGAGATGACCGCGTCTACCGCCTCGCCCAGTGCCTGTCGGATCGCCAGGCTCTCGGCTACGTCGCCTTGCGGAGTCGAGGTGGCATGCGCGTTGATGTGCGAGATGTCGGTGGCGACCAGATCGGCTTCTCGCAGGGCCAACGTCATCGCGCGGGTGGCGCCGCGTCCCACCGGGTCAGGCTGCGCGATGTCATGGGAGTCCGCCGTGATCCCTGCGCCGCCCACCTCGGCGTACACACGCGCCCCCCGGGCATGAGCGTGCTCGGCGCTCTCGAGCACGAGCACAGCGGCTCCCTCGCCGAGAACAAAGCCGTCGCGATCGACGTCCCACGGCCGAGACGCCCGTTCGGGGTCGTCGTTGCGCCGCGACAGCGCCATCATGTTCGCGAAAGCAGCCATCGGCAGCGGGTGCACCGCGGCCTCGGTGCCGCCGACGACCACCACATCCGCGCGGCCCAACCTGATCATGTCCACACCGTGTGCGATCGCCTCGTTGCCCGATGCGCACGCCGAGACCGGGGTGTGCACGCCCGCGCGAGCGCCGAACTCCAGGCCCACGTACGCGGCCGGACTGTTCGGCATAAGCATCGGAACGGCGAGCGGAGACACTCGGCGCGGGCCCTTCTCCAGCAAGCTGTCGTAGTTCGCCAGCAAGGTGGTGACACCGCCGATGCCCGATGCGATCGCCACTCCGACCCGGTCTCCGTCGACGGCGCTGGGTCGCTGACGAAGCGCCTCGCCGTCGGGAGCGGCTTCAAGAGCGCCGGTCACTTGGTCGTCGCTGGCTCCGGCCGAGTTTCCAGCGTGCAAGCCAGCGTCAGCCCAGGCCTCCCGAGCCGCAATCAGCGCGAACTGGGCCGACCGATCCAGGCGGCGAGCCTTGACGCGGTCGAGCACCTCCGCGGGCTCAACCGCGATGCGCCCCGCGATCTGGGCGGGAAGGTCAGCCGCCCACTCTTCGGTGAGCCGGCGAACGCCGGAGATGCCCGCCAGCATGGCAGCCCACGTTGTGGGGATGTCGCCGCCCAGCGGCGAAGTGGCGCCTAGGCCGGTGACGACGACCCGCTTGCTAGTCATGGGACGAACCTCGTGGATGAAGAGTTAGTCGGCGCATTACTGATAGTTCGGCGTCCCGAGCAGGAGCACCGCATTGCGACGCGGCGGAATCAGGCTGCCTGCGCGTTCTCGATGTAGGCGACAGCGTCGCCGACCGTCTTGAGGTTCTTGACCTCGTCGTCGGGAATCGTGACGCCGAACTGCTCCTCCGCGGCGACCACGACCTCCACCATGGAGAGCGAGTCGACGTCGAGGTCGTCGGTGAAGGACTTGTCGAGCTGTACGTCGTCGGCCGGGATCCCCGCGACTTCGTTGACGATGTCGGCGAGACCCGAGCGGATTTCTTCAGTGCTGGCCATAGCGGCTCCTTGCGTGAGTGATGACAGCAGCTGCGCGGCTGGGCAGCTGAGAGGTGAGGGCCGGCGCAGGTCGCATCGCGGGCCTGGTGCAGTGTAGGAACTGTCGGTGGCTCACGGCAGCCTGACCACCTGGGCGGCATAGGCGAGGCCAGCACCGAACGCGATGAACAACGCAGTCTGTCCGCTGTGCGCTTCGCCGGACTCCAGGAGGGCGGTGGCGGCCAGTGGCACCGAGGCGGCTGAGGTGTTCCCCTGATACGCCACGTCGCGGGCGATCACCACCCTGGCGGGCAGCTTGAGAGCACGCGCCATCGCGTCGGTGATGCGCATGTTGGCCTGGTGCGGCACGAAAACGTCGAGGTCGTCGACCGACAAGCCGGCTCGGTCGAGCGCCTCGCGGGCGACCTTCGCCATCTCGTACGACGCCCACCGAAACACCGGATTGCCCTCCATCTGCAGGTGCGGCATAACGGCTCGTTCCATCGCCAAGACGTCCATCCACGACTGCCGCTGCCTGATGAAGTTGAACTTCGAGCCGTCGGCTCCCCACACCATCGGACCGATCCCTTCGCTGGCCGACGGACCCACGACGACCGCTCCGGCCCCGTCGGCGAAGATGAACGCCGTGCCTCGGTCAGTGGGGTCGGTGATGTCGGAGAGTCGCTCGACGCCGATCACGAGCACGTACTTGGCGCTGCCTCCGCGCACCATGTCGGCGGCCATCCCGACTCCGAAGCAAAAGCCCGCGCAGGCGGCGGAGATGTCGAAGGCTGCGGCCGGTGTGGCGCCGAGCTCGGCGGAGATGAGCGGCGCCACTGCCGGCGTCTGCATCAGATGCGACACGGTGGCGACCAGCACACAGTCGAGCTGGGCCGCTGCGATGTCCGCCCGCTGGAGCGCCGTACGGGCAGCTTCGACGCTCATCATCTGGACGGTTTCGTGCGGCAACGCCCACCGGCGCTCGATGATGCCCGAGCGGGTGCGGATCCATTCGTCCGTGGAGTCGATGTGCTCACAGATCTCGGCGTTGGAGACGACGCGGCTGGGCCGATACGACCCCATCCCGAGCAACGCCGCATGCGATGCGCCGGGGGCGGTGGCGATGGCTTGAGTCATGTCACTCGCTCTCCGGGTGTAGACGAACGAGCGGCTGACCGGGAGACACGAGGTCGCCGTCGAAGACCGTCCACTCCACGATGGTGCCGCCGTACGGAGCGGACACCTGCGTCGTACCCCGCAAGTTGGCGACGTCACCGATCACGGCGCCCGCTGCCAGTCGAGCTCCCTCGGGCATGTCGCCGGTCTGGTGGAACGTGCCTTTGGCCGGCGAGACAAGCATTCGCCAGGTGGGGGAGGAGTCCAGGGGAGAGGCGTCTCCGTGCTTGTCCGCAAACGCACGGGCGTCATCGAGCTGGTCAGGTGTCCCTAGGGCGAACGTGTCGACACCCTTCAGCTGGCGCTTGGCGATCGCGGTCAGTGTCCCAGCCGGTGGCATCTCCAAGATGCCGGTGACGCCGAGGTCAGTCATCGTCTGCAAGCACAGGTCCCACCGCACCGGGTTGCTGACCTGCTGGACGAGCCGCCTCAGCACGTCTCGGCCGTCATGTATTACCTGGCCGTCGCGGTTGGAGATGAGCCGGGTGCGGGGGTCGCGAGTGGTGATCGCCCGCGCCAATCGGGCCAAATTGTCCACCGCCGATGCCATATGCGGAGTGTGGAAGGCGCCGGCCACGCTCAGCGGCCGCAACCGCGCCTTGGCCGGTGGATCTGCCGCGAACGCCTCGAGCTGCTCCGCCGTACCGGCCGTGACGAGCTGACCTCCGCCGTTGTTGTTGGCCGCTGTGAGGCCGTACGCGTCCAGCGAAGCCAGCACCTCGTCGCGGTCTCCGCCCAAGACCGCAGTCATTCCCGTCGGAGTGACCGCTGAAGCGGCGGCCATGGCTTTGCCGCGCTCGCGTACGAAGACCATCGCTTGCTCGGCGCTCAAGACACCTGCGCCGGTGGCGGCCGCGATCTCGCCGACGCTGTGGCCGGCTAAGGCTCCGATCCGGCCGAACGCATCGGCTGGGTGCGGGTACAACGCAAGTGCAACGATCAGACTGGAGGCAACGAGGAGGGGTTGCGCGACCGCGGTGTCCCGGATCGTGTCCGCGTCGGCGCGCGTGCCGTAGTGCTCGAGGTCGACACCGCTGACCGCCGAAAGCCAGCGCAAACGGTCCGCGAACACCGGGTCCTCGAGCCACGGCTTGAGGTAACCGGGAGTCTGCGCCCCCTGTCCGGGAGCGACAATCACAAGCACTCGGTCATTGTGCCGTGACAAGGCCACCGGAGCCGCCAACGAAGAGCACGATTCGCCGAGAGCGTCGTTGGAGGTTTCCTACAACGGCAGCAGGCGGCCCAAAGTCATCGCCACCCGCAGCGTGTACGCATCGCGGGCATCGGCTGGCGTGAGGTGCGTGACGTCGGCGATGCGTCGCAGCCGGTAGCGCACGGTGTTCGGATGCACGAAGAGTCGCCGGCCGGTGGC
This sequence comes from Propionibacteriales bacterium, assembly GCA_038198965.1. GTDB lineage: Bacteria > Actinomycetota > Actinomycetes > Propionibacteriales > Nocardioidaceae > JAUJOE01. Next base: position 2,158 of record JBBPZH010000068.1, on the reverse strand, counting down.
TTCGATCGAACCGCTCGTGTCGAGGTACGCCGTCAACGTGTCCAGCAGGCCTGCGCCGGCTCTGACCAACGGGGCGTACACGTCAGTCACTAGTTGCCGCCGGGCGTGGCCGTCACCAGACAGGGCACGCTCGGGCAAGAGGTCGTCGCTCGACACCGGTCGCGGCGCCTCCGGCCAGGCGACGGCGGCCCGCAGGCCGGCGAGGGCGGACCTCGCGGATCGGTTTGCACTCAGCAGATCATCGACGACCGGTCCGGTGACGAGCGCTCCGTCGTCGAAGTGCTCCGCGATGTGACCGGCTGCGGCGTCTGGGTCGTCCACTCCTCCCAACACGACGACCAGCCGGTCGCCCTGCACCGCGCAGAGGGCGTCGAGCGACGCCGCTCTGGCTGCGCGCTTGATCGCGTCGACCGCCAGCGCGGAGTCGCCAGCCGGCGTGTCGCCGAGCACCACGCAGACACCGTTAGTCGATGCCCATCCCAGCGCGGTGGCTCGAGACCGAACGGCGTCGTCTGCTTCGCCTCTGAGCACCGAGTCCACGATCAGTGCCTCCAGCCGCGCGTCCCAAGCGCCTCGCTGTTCAGCTGCGCTGGCGTAGACCTGCGCTGCTGCGAACGCGATCTCACGCGAGTAGAGCATTGCCGACTCGCGTACGGCGGCCGCGTCGCGAGGCCCGACCACCTCCTCGACTTGCTCTTCGACGACCGCAATCGTGATTCGGACGAGCTCGACGGTTTGTTGCAGGCTGATGACTCCGGTGAGCTCACGCGGCGCCGTACCGAAGACCTCGGCGGTGACCGTGCGGTGGGACCCGGGATCCTTGAACCAGTCAACGAACGACGAGATGCCGGCCGACGCAATGAGCCCGATCCACGATCTCGCCTCAGCCCCAAGCGATCGGAACCACGGCAGGTCGTCCTGCATGCGGGCCAGGGCCGCTTTGGACAACGTGCCGACCGAGTCTTCAAGCCTTCGTCCGGCGTCCGTGGCAGCGTCGAGCACGGCTTCAGCCTAGGTCGAAGGCGAACCTGTTTTGTGGCGAACGCACAAAGCCTCCATTGTGGCGGCCGACGGCCGGAGGTGGCCCGAGCGGTACGGCAGGATGATCCGGTGGACGGTATCGAGGCGCTTTCGGAGATCGCCTTTTGGCTCGAGCGATCGCGGGCCGAGACGCATCGTGTGCAGGCCTATCGGAGGGCAGCGGATGCACTCGCCGCCCTATCCCCGGAAGAGCTGTTCGGACGGATCGCCGACAACACCCTGACCGACGTCGCATCCGTCGGTCCCAAGACCGCAGCTGTCGTCCAGACAGCGAGCGCCGGTGAGGTGCCGCCGTACCTCGCGGAGCTGCGAGACAGCGGAAGCAGCCGACTCGCAGAAGGTAGTGAGGACCTTCGGGCCGAGCTTCGGGGTGACCTCCACTCGCATTCGAACTGGTCAGACGGTGGCTCGCCGATCGAGGAGATGCTGAAAGCGGCCCGCTTCGTCGGGCACGACTATCTGGCGCTGACAGACCACTCGCCCCGGCTCACCATCGCCAACGGGTTGAGTCCGGAGCGGCTGAGCGCACAGCTCGACGTCGTCAGCGGCATCAACGCCGCTATGAACGCTGCGGGGGAGGCCTTCCGGTTACTTCCGGGCATCGAGGTCGACATCTTGGAGAGCAGCGGACTCGACCAGTCAGCTCAGATGCTCGAACAACTTGACGTGGTAGTCGCGAGCGTGCACTCAAAATTTCGCGCCGACTCCGACACGATGACGATGCGGATGGTCGGCGGCATCTCCAACCGGTTCACCAATGTGCTCGGCCACTGCACCGGCCGGCTCGTCGAGGGCGGCCGAGGCAAGCGCCCGGAGTCGCAGTTCGACGCCGAGGTGGTGTTCGCGGCGTGCGTCCAGTTCGACGTCGCCGTGGAGATCAACTCCCGTCCGGAGCGCCGCGATCCTCCGGCGCGCTTGATCTCGATGGCACTCGACGCAGGTTGCCTGTTCAGCATCGACACCGATTCCCACGCGCCGGGGCAGCTGGACTTCCTCGACTACGGCTGCGCCCGGGCCGCTGCGGCCGGTGTACCCGCCGAGCGCATTGTCAACACGTGGCCACTGGAACGGCTGCTGGAGTGGACGCACGCCAAACGCTGAGGCGCTTTGCACTCCT
>JBBPZH010000067.1:0-10995 GCA_038198965.1 Propionibacteriales bacterium | reverse complement strand
CACCACTCCTGGCCGTCGTCCTTGCTTACCCGAGCGCCGAACACCTCCCCCCACCAGGCGGCGATCTCGCGAGGGTCCGCCGAGTCGACGCCCAGCTCATACAGCCGGTACGCCGGTAGGGCGTTGGCAGCCCGCTCGAACGCGCAGAACTCACCGCCCTCGGGGTCGGCCAGTACCGTCCAGCTGCGATCGGCTCCGGGTGGCTCCAGCAGCTGCGCGCCGAGATTCACCAAGTCGTCCACGGCGCCGGCGTGCACGTCGATGTGGACCCGGTGCTTGGCGGTCTTCGGTTCCGGTACAACGTTCATCCAGACCCGCTGCTCGTCACCCTCGCCGATGAGGACGCCGGCTGCACCGTCGGACTCGAACCGCAGACCCAGTGCCGCTGCCCAGAACCGGCCGAGGTCCTCGCCACCTGTGGTGTCGATGCACAGGTCCTTGTAGCGAGCAACTGGCATGCCGAACACCCTACGACCACTCGGTAGCGTGGCCCAGGTGACCGACACCCCTCTGCCCGCCGAGCAGTCGGCCTGGGGATGGGCCGTCACTACCCGCACCGCTGACGGCTCGTTGCTCGACGCTTGGTTCCCTGATCCCAGACGTGGCTCGGCGGACGAAGGTGTGGATGCGCCCGCGTCGCTTGTCGCCTTGGAGCAGAAGGACGGTGCCGACGACGTACGCCGGGTCAAGCGCCAGGTTATCCGCGTCGGCATCGAGGTTCTTTCGGCGCCACCGATGGACGCCCTCGACGTCTGGTTGCGGCTGCACCTGCTGAGCGCCCGACTGGCGCGGCCCCGAAGTATCAACATCGACGGCATCTTCGGTCTGCTCAGCAACGTCGTGTGGACCACGATCGGTCCCTGTGCGGTCGAGGACTTCGAGGCGACGCGGCTACGGGCGCGTGCGGCCGGCCACTTCATCCAGGTGTACGGCGTCGACAAGTTCCCGCGCATGACCGACTACGTCGTCCCGAGCGGCGTCCGGATCGCCGACGCCGACCGCGTCCGCCTGGGCGCACACCTCGCCAGCGGCACCACCGTGATGCACGAGGGCTTCGTCACCTACACCGCCGGCACGCTCGGTACGTCGATGGTGGAGGGCCGAATCAGTGCCGGCGTCGTCGTGGGTGACGGCTCAGACCTCGGCGGCGGGGCGTCGATCATGGGCACGCTGTCCGGGGGCGGTCAGGTGGTCATCTCGATCGGTGAGCGCTGCCTGCTCGGCGCCAATTCCGGCGTCGGTATCTCACTTGGCGACGACTGCGTGGTGGCTGCTGGCTGCTATGTCACGGCGGGCACCAAGATCACACTGCCTGACAACTCGGTGGTGAAGGCGGTTGAGCTCTCCGGTCAGTCAGGGTGGCAGTACTGGGACAACAGCCTCACGGGGCGGGTCGAGGCACGCCACCGCCGGGGCAGGGGCACATCTGTCGAGCTCAACGCAGCTCTGCACAGCAACGACTGACGCCGGGATGGCCAGACGTGCTGGGATCGTCGCAGCGTTGGCCGGGTTGGCGGTGGTCGGGGTCGGCGGCTACGTCGCCGTACACCAAGGCGTGGGTCCGCTGCCTGACCCTGAGAGGTGCTCGGCCACAGTCGAACGGCACACTGTCGCGTTATCGATCGGGCAAGCCGAGAACGCGTCGATCATCGCCGCTGTGGCCGAACGCCGTGGACTGCCGGCTCGGGCGATCTCCATCGCCATCGCCACGGCATACCAGGAGTCCAAGCTGCAGAATCTCGACTCCGGGGACCGGGATTCGCTCGGCCTCTTCCAGCAGCGACCGAGCCAGGGCTGGGGCACACCGGCGCAGATCCACGACCCCTACTACGCCGCGAACGCCTTCTACGACGCTCTGGTGCAGATCAGCGGCTATCAGGACATGCCGATCACGGACGCCGCACAAGCGGTGCAGCACTCGGCGTTTCCCAGCGCGTACGCCGCCCACGAACTCGACGGGCGCACTCTGGCCAGCGCCCTGTCGGGCTACAGCCCGGCAGCGTTCAGCTGCGTGGTCCACGCCAGCGACCTACCCGCGCAACCGCTGGCGCCGGACGCGCTGACGCCACGCACCAACGCCGTACGCCGCGCCGTGATGCGGTCGTTCGGCACCTTGCCCATAGGCGGCGGGACCGGCGACCAGGCAGCGAGCTCGACGCAACGCGCCGGCACCGGGCGCACCCTGGACTTCTACTTCCGGCCGGTCAGCGCCGAGAACCGGCGCCGCGGTTGGGTGCTGGCGCAGTACCTCGTCGCCAACGCCTCCCGCCTCTCGATCAGCACGGTGGCCTTCGACGGCCGCGTTTGGTCGGCCGGAGCGGCGTCGTCGAAAGGCTGGCGCCGGATGCCGTCCGGCGTGGCCGGCTCAGCGAGCGGCAAGCCGGGCCGTGCTGCCCGCCCGCACATAGACTCCGTCCACGTCATCGTCGAGTAACAGCCAGGCCCGAACCTTGCTGTCGACCAGCCGGGCTGGGGCGGTGCTGGGCTCTCGAGTTGGGGGAGACCGATGTTCTTGGTGGCTCTCAGCCACGTTCTCGCGCAACTCGTGACCAAGCTGGCGGAACCGCCAAGCCTGGCGAATCAGCTGTTGGTGAGCCGGTCGGCGGCGGCCCCAATGCGCTCGTCGGTTGCGGTCAGCGCGACCCGCACATAAGAGGCGCCCGCGGGACCATAGAAGTCGCCGGGGGCCACCAGGATGCCGAGCGCAGCCAGCTCCTCCACGGTCTGCATCGCCGGTTGACCCCGGGTGGCCCAGAGATAGAGCGATCCCTCCGAGTCGTCGACGTCGAAGCCGGCGGTCCGCAACGCGGAGAGCAGCACCTCGCGCCGCCGCCGGTAGCGTTTGTGTTGCTGCGCCACGTGACCCTCGTCCTCAAGCGCCGCACGCATCGCTGCTTGCACCGGCATGGGCACGATGAGCCCGGCGTGCCGGCGCACCTCATGAAGCCTCCGCAGCAACGCCGGATCGCCGGCCACGTACGCCGCCCGGTAGCCGGCCATGTTGGACCGCTTCGAGAGCGAATGCACGGCCAGCACCGACTCCAGCGATCCGCCGTTGACGTCCGGGTGGAGCACCGACACGGGGTCCGCATCCCAGCAGTACTCGAGGTAGCACTCGTCCGACGCGACCACCGCCCCGCGCTCCCGCGCCCAGGTGACGACCTTGCGCAGATGCTCGACCGGCAGCACGCGGCCCGTGGGGTTGCCGGGCGTGTTGACCCAGACGAGCGGTACGTCGCGCGGCCCGACCGCCACCGTCGAGTCGTCAGCCACGTAGTCGGCGCCGGCCAGCAGGGCGCCAACGGCGTACGTCGGGTAGGCGATTCGCGGGCCGAGCACGGTCTGCCCTGGCCCGACCCCCAGCTGAGCCGGGAGAGCCGCGATGAGCTCTTTGGAGCCTACGGTCGGCAGCACGCAGTCTTCGTCGAGGGAGACAGCGCCGCAGCGGCGTTCCAGGTATCCGCGGATCGCGCGCCGGAGCTCCGGAGTTCCCCACACCGTCGGATAACCCGGCGCGTCCGTCGCCTCGCGAGCCGCGCGCTGTATGAAGTCGGGTGTCGGGTCGACAGGGGTGCCGATCGACAGGTCGACCAGGCCGCCCGGATGCGCTGCCGCTCGTTCCTTTGCCGGTGCCAGCCGGTCCCATGGGAAGTCGGGAAGCCGTCCCCTACGCGACTGCGCCGCCGGCCCGGCAGCGGGCGGCGGCGCAGCTGGACGTTCAGGCGGCACTAGTGCGATTGCTCCTGCGGGGGAAGCGCCGCGACCGTTGGGTGGTCTTTGTCGATGATGCCCATCTTCGCTGCGCCGCCGGGCGACCCGAGGTCGTTGAAGAACTCGACGTTGGCGTCGTAGTAGCCCTTCCACTGCTCAGGAGTGTCGTCCTCGTAGAAGATCGCCTCGACCGGGCATACCGGCTCGCAGGCGCCGCAATCGACGCACTCGTCGGGGTGGATGTAGAGCATCCGCTGGCCCTCGTAGATGCAGTCGACGGGACACTCGTCGACGCAGGCGCGGTCCTTCAGATCCACACACGGCAGCGCGATGACGTACGTCACCTGGCTCCTCCTTGCTCGACTCGGCGGCCCGCTGACGGTCGACGTGACCGCCACGGGATGTCTAGTATCCACCACCGCTGACGAGGCGAAGTCGAGTCGGGTCCATTGAGCGGGGGCTACGCAGCTGATCCACGGCTGATCGCCCACATCTTTGGACAGCCAACTATAGGAACCAGCTACCTATTGTTGACCAAATCCCTGTCGAGGGAAGCGCAACGGCGATACTGGCCATGCCGGTTCAACCTCCGCATAGCGAAGGGCAGTGCCGGCAATGCTCGCAACAAGTTGACGAGGCCAAGCGTGATTTCCAGCCCGATTGCTGATTTGGAGCTCGGTCAGCGGGTGCTGCAGGAATTGGTCCGGCAAATCCATTCCGACACCGGAGAACTACTGGACGCCTCGTTGACTCAGCGACAAGGGGAACCCCGAGTGCTGGTCAAGCGTGGCGAGGAAGCGTTCGGCTTTGCGCTGCGCGACCAGAGCAACGCCGCCATGACCACCGACATCGCCGACCGGCTACAAGACGCGGTCGTAGACTTACTGTGGACGGGCTGGCCGATGTGTCCACAAGGTCACCACAACCATCCATTGCAGGCTCGCACGGTTCATCATCGCGCCTATTGGACTTGCCCAGCCGACGGCGACATCGTCAGGGCCATCCAGGCGCCCAAGGACCTCATCTGAAGCGCGTTGACGACGTAAGGCGCACGCGCGGGCGCATCGGGGTTTGACCGGGTCTCGACAGCGATGCGCCTAGAGGGTCACGGTCTGATCTTCGGCGCCCGCGCCTTCCAGAAGGCCGAAAGGATGACGGCGACCGTGGCGAGCAGGAGGAACGTGTCGCCGAGCCAGTCGCTCGCGACCACGAAGTCGCCCTCTGGCCGACCCGCGAGCAGCAGCCCGACGCCGATGACCCAGCCACCGGCTGCGGCGAAACCCAGAGCGCGACCCCCTGCCCGCGCCAAGACAACCGCGGCAACCGACCCGGCCACGGCGAGCGCAAGTCCCCACGGGACCACCTGACCCGAGAGATAGAAGTCGGCGCGGGCGACCAGCGCGGCAAGCACCGCGACGACGACCGATCCGACAGCGACTCCCACGCCCGCAGCGAGACCGACCACCGCGCTGGACCCTGCTCGCACCGGTCTAGGAAACGCCCGCGAACAGGTCCGTCTCCCACTCACCCGGAGCCGGCGGACTCGGAGTTCCGCGCACCAGGCGATAGAACTCGGTGCTCCAGATCTCGTTTCCAAGGTTGTTGGACAGCGCGAAAAACGGCCCGTCGACGGTGATTTGGGTGGCGTGCGCCTTCATCGCGGCAAGCTTCGCCTCGACGTACTCCGACCCCTCGATCGCCGTTGTCAGCAAGTCGTCAGACGTGGCGAACGGCGGCATCGGCCCCTCAGGGTCCATCTCCGCGAAGCCGGTGGCGTCGCCGCTCTCGCGGACCTTGCGGATGCCTTCACGCAACCGCGATTCCGACATCGCCGTCCAGTAGACCTTCGCGATGTCCCACGGCTCCCCGAGATCGAGACGGTACGACGGCGCCCCCGCGAGCTGGCTGGCATACATCGCGACCCGGTGTGCCTGGACGTGGTCGGGGTGGAAGTAACCCCCCGCCGGGTCGTAGGTCACGAGCACCTGCGGTCGTACCTCACGTATCACGTGCACCAGGTGGTCGGCCACCTCGAGCAGGTCGGCACGCCAGAACGAGTCCGGGCGCACATCCTCAGGGGTCATGGCGAATCCCTCGGGGCTCTCGGCCATGCCGGTGTCGCGGTAGCGACCCGGGCCGCCGAGGAAGCGGTGGTCGGTCACGCCGAGGGCTGCCATGGCGTCGGCGAGCTCGCCGATGCGGTGCTGACCCAGCCCGTCGTCCTGGTCGGCTGCCAGGTGGGCGAGCTCGGGCACCAGCACCTCACCCTGCTCGCCCAACGTGCAGGTCACCAGGGTGACTGCAGCACCCTCGGCGGCGTACTTGGCCATCGTGACGCCGTTGTTGATCGACTCGTCGTCGGGGTGCGCGTGCACCAGGAGTAGGCGTCGGTCGGGCTGGGAGCCGGCAGTCATGGGCACAGGTTACGACGCCCACCCCGCCCGCTCGCTCACTCCGGCGCCGCGAAGATCTGACCTCTGGTGCCATATCTAGCACGAAAGTCAGATCCTTTGGCCGGCGGAGCAGCCAGCGCGGCCACGATGGCGGGCATGCATTTCCGCAAGCCGGCGAGGGCGCGCGCACTGCGCTCCGGCTCACCGACCGCGGCGAGGTTCAGCATCCCTGGATCGCCAGCCGCCTGTCCGGCCGCAATCGCCTGCCCGGCCCGTTCGATCCGGGGTACGGCGGCCTGCGCGATGTCGGCCGCCGTCACAGCGCTGCCATACGCGTCGGCCATCAAGCGCAGCCGGCGAGCTGCGGCCGGTGGCGGCAGCGTGCCGTGCAGCGTGCCGTGCAGCGGCACCCAGTTCCACGCCGCAAACGCCAAGTCGTCAAGCCGGGTGCCCGGCCCGGCCATGTCCCAGTCGAACACCCCCACGACCCGCTCGCCGATGGCGCTCGAGCCGAGCACGACGTTGTACGGCGCAAAGTCGTGATGGCAGATCAGCTCTCCAGGCGCCAGCTCGCTGTGGGTCGTACGCCACGGGCCGTCGAGGACGACGCCCTCGACCGCGTCGTGATACCGCCGCAACCACCGCATCCCGTCGGACAACACTGCCTCGGAGACGATCTCGCTGTCGACGTCTGGCACCCGACCGGGCAGGAACGTCAGCACTTCACGTCCGAGGACGTCGATTCCCAACACTTTCGGGACGTCGCTGAAACCGACGCCGTGCAGGTGTCGGAGCAGGCTGTGCACAGCAGGGGTCCACGGCCCGGTCACTCGACGTACGGTCTGACCGATCCGCACCGCACCACTGACGTTTCCACCGGTCAGGCGTTCACCGTCGAGCAGGATGCTCTTGAGCTGCGGCAGGAACGGCACGTCGCCCGACAACCAGTCGACCTCGTCGAGTTCCTCTGGTCCAAGCCAGCGCAGGAGGTCGTGCTCGCCGGGAACCGGCTCGCCGTCGCAGAGCCGCCCGAGCACGACGGTGAGCTCGTAGCCAGCCGATAGTGGTTCACTGCCGGCAAGCCTTCCCTGCATGACGATCTGACAGCCGAGCTCCTCGTGCACCTCCCGTGCGGCGGCTTCCTCGACGGTCTCACCCGGCTCTACCTTCCCGCCGGGAAGCTCCCAGCCGCCGGCTAGTCGAGCCGGCTCCGTGCGACGGGCGGCGAGCACGCGGCCGGCACGGACGATGGCCGCGGCGGCGACTTCGGGCACCGTCGCACCCTACTGACGCAGCGGGCAGTGTCTTGGGACGGTGGCCGGCGGCTGCACCGGTTGCCCTGGAGACCATGTCCCATGACGGCCGGTGACCAAGAAGCGAGAACTATCAGGTGCCGTCCGGACATAAGAGGGTATGAGGGCTGACAAGGAGACGCTGGTGGCCCAGCCGCACACCGAAGACACCGATGAAGCCCTTGTCGTGGAGCTGCGCCGTGGCAGCTGTGACGCCCTGACCACCCTCTTCGACCGGTATGCCGACGACGTGTACACGTATTGCTTTCGGCGTACGGCGTCCTGGTCCACCGCCGAGGACGCCAGCGCCACCGTCTTCTTGGAGATCTGGCGAGGTCGAAGCAAGGTCGTCACCTCCGATGGCTCGGCCCTCCCCTGGCTCTACGGCGTCGCCAACAACGTCTGCCGCAACGCCATCCGCTCGTCGCACCGTTGGACGCGCGCCCTGAGCCGGCTGCCAATCCCACAGGCCGAGCTCGACCACGCCGACTCGGTCGCCGACTGGCTGGACAGTGAGCGGCGAATGGCGAGCGTGTTGGCCGCCATCGCCGGACTCTCGCAACCCGAACAGGACGTGCTCGCGCTCGTCGTGTGGAGCGCGCTGAGCTACGACGCTGCCGCCACGGCACTCGGCGTACCCGTCGGCACGGTCAGATCACGGCTGGCCAGAGCCCGTCGTCGCCTTGCGTTGGCGGTCGACATACCACCCTTATCCGATCCCGCATCGAAGGACGACCATGTCTGATCCCCGTACCACCCCCCCGCCACCGGAGCGGATGCCCGAGGCCACCAAGGACCGCATCCGCGCCGAGCTTTCCGCGGCTGCTGGTCAGCAGGAGCCCGCCAAGCGCGGCAGCGGCTCGCGTTGGATGGCGCCGTCGCTGGCGGCCGCGGCCGTGCTGACGGTCGTTGGTGGCGCGTTCGCGATCGCCGCGAGCTCAGGCGACTCCGGCGACTCCGGTCTTGGCCCGGCCGCAAGCCCCAGCACGTCGGCACCTCAGAGCACCGAATCGAGCTCGCGTCCGCCAGTCACCACGAACCCGGCTCCGTCGCGTCCGCCAGTCACCACGAACCCGGCTCCGTCGCGTCCGCCAGTCACCACGAACCCGGCTCCGTCGCGTCCGCCGGTCACCACGAACCCGGCTCCGTCGCGTCCGCCGGGCACCACGAACCCGCCCCCATCGCTTCCGCCGAGCGTGCCTCCCACCACCAGCGTTTCGAGGGGAGCGCCCTCTGGCGCCCCTGCCGCTACTGAGCCGCCGACGGGCAGCAGCCAGGTCGTGACGACTTGCAAGCGAGCAATCCATGAGCTCGTCGGGTACCCGAGCCTGCGCGGTGCCGCGGTCACCGCAGAGCGCGACTACGGCCCAGGTAGGACGTACCTCTATGAGACCAAGACCGCCTGGGTCATGTGTGACAGCCTCAGCGCTCTGGGCGGCGGAGCACCGACCCTGTTCGCGGTGCACGACAAGACGCAGCCCTACAAGCCCGACGCATCCACCCTGGCGGTGAGCGGAAACACCATCACCAACCCCGACGGGAGTTGGCGATACCGCCAGTTCGTCGCGGGCGGTCGTGACTTCGACGGCGTCCGGTCGATCTCGTACGTCTTTCCCGACGGCCACGTCGAGCACGCGGTCGTCGGCAAGACCGGCTTGTGGTCGATGGTCTACCTCCCCACCGGCGGCGTCTTCATGGACCCGCACACGAACGAGACGCGGCTGAACCCGATCAAGGTCAAGGTCCACTACACCAGCGGGTGGGTGCAGGTCTTGCCGTTGCGGTGGGGATTCGACACCTGCGCACAGATCAACCACGGCTGCTGAACGTCCCCTTGTGGTTGCTCACGGCTAGAGACAGACTGTCGGCGGTGCAAGACGACCAAAGTGTGACCGAGGGGTGCTGACGGTCGCTGTGAGCCCCTTGGCAGGTCGTGATGGCCCCCGTCGCGGACAGGTGAAGAACTCCTGGCGTCAAGCGGTTCGAGCGACATTCGTCACAGCGCGGTCTCGAGCGACGTTCGTCACAGCGCGGTCACAAGATTCCCGCTTGTGCGTGTGGTTGGATTTCCGGTGCGGCGACGACCGGCGGCTGTGCCCCGTCGCCCGATCCGGTAAGGGGATGGGATGTCGACGGGAGTTCTCGGTCCGCAACGGGCCGAGGTCAACGCGAAGACGCTCCGCCAAGACAGGTGGTGGCTGCCGCCACTGACGACGTTCGTCGTCTTCCTGGCGTTCGTCATCTACGCCACCTGGCGGGCGTTCTCAGGTCACAACTACTACTCCGCGCCCTACCTCTCGCCGTTCTACTCACCTTGCCTCAGCGACTCCTGCACCGACGGCTCCTCTGACTTCGGCCAGCCGTTCTCGTGGTGGCAGCTGTCGCCCGCCCTGCTCGTCTTGATCTTCCCGCTGGGCTTCCGGATGACCTGTTACTACTACCGCAAGGCCTACTACCGGGCGTTCTGGCTGTCGCCACCAGCCTGTGCGGTTGCGGAACCGCACGGCGCGTACACCGGCGAGACCCGCTTTCCGCTGATCCTGCAGAACATCCACCGGTGGTTCTGGTACGCCGCGATGCTGGTGGCCGCCGTCCTCACCTACGACACGCTCCTGACGTTCAAGGACGGCAACGGCAACTGGGGGCACATGGGTCTTGGCACGGTCATCTTCGTGGTCAACATCGTGCTGATCTGGCTTTACACCCTGTCGTGCCACTCCTGCCGGCACATCACTGGCGGCCGGCTCCGGCATTTCTCCCGGCACCCGATCCGCTACCGCCTCTGGACCTGGGTGTCCAAGCTCAACCAGAAACACGCCCAGTTCGCCTGGCTGTCGCTGTTCTCCGTCGCCTTCGCCGACATGTACGTCTACCTGCTCGCCATCGGCGCGTTCAGCGACCCGAGGTTCTTCTGACCCCATGACCGAGTCCACCCAGGCAAGCGGCGCAACGGCGGCGTCGGCCGAGACGCTCTCGCGCCACCCGATGACCGGCAATCAGATGACCTCCGATCCCGCGCCGAGCGGCCATGGCTTCGAGGAACACGAGTACGACGTCGTGGTGATCGGCGCGGGCGGCGCCGGGCTGCGCGCAGCGATCGCCGCCCACGACGCCGGTGCGCGTACCGCGATCGTGTGCAAGTCGTTGCTGGGCAAGGCGCACACCGTGATGGCCGAGGGCGGCATCGCCGCCGCCATGGGCAACGCCTGGCCGGAGGACAACTGGCAGGTGCACTTCCGCGACACGATGCGCGGCGGCAAGATGCTCAATAACTGGCGGATGGCGCAGCTGCACGCCCAAGAGGCTCCCGAGCGAGTGCTCGAACTCGAGGACTGGGGCGCGCTCTTCGACCGCACTCCAGACGGCCTGATCTCCCAGCGCGACTTCGGTGGGCACCGCTACGCCCGGCTCGCCCATGTTGGCGACCGCACCGGCCTGGAGATGATTCGCACCCTGCAACAGCGGGCTGTTGCGCTCGGCATCGACGTGTTCATGGAGTGCACGGTCACCGAGATCTTCAAGGACGGCGACCGCGTGTCAGGAGCGTTCGCCTACTGGCGTGAGACCGGCCGCTTCATCGTCTTCAAGGCGCCCAGCGT
>JBBPZH010000066.1:0-11153 GCA_038198965.1 Propionibacteriales bacterium | reverse complement strand
TGGCGCGTGACGTAGTGCGGCGCGAGGCTCCCGACGTCATCGCGTCCACAGGCGCCGGAGTTGCGCTGCCCTTCTTCGTCGAAGCCAGGCGCCACCGCATCCCGACAGTATTTCTAGAGGTCTACGATCGGATCGACTCCACCACCTTGACGGGTCGCTTGTGCCGGCCCTTCTCGTCGGCGTTCTGCGTTCAGTGGCCCGATCAAGCCAGGCTTTACCCGGGTTCTGAGCTGGTCGGCGTCGTCTTATGAGTGCCGACGCGATGGATGGCCGCCGGCTTGTGTTTGTTACCGTAGGCTCGGACCACCACCCGTTTGATCGGCTGGTGTCTTGGCTGGACAATTGGTTCGCTAATCAGACGGATGGGCACATCCGTTGTGTCATTCAATACGGCACCTCCAAGCCGCCGGACTACGCCGAAGGCCACCCCTTCATCGGACATGACCACCTCCAGCAGCTCATGCAGGAGGCCGCCGTAATCGTCACGCAGGGCGGACCGATGTCGATTGTGGAGTCCTGGAGGGCGGGTTCCATGCCGATTGTCGTACCAAGAGACCCTGACCTAGGAGAGCACGTCGACGGACATCAGCAGGCCTTCGGGCGCCGGATGCACCAAGAAGGCAAAGCGTTCGTCCCCGCTGACCAAGTTGAGTTCTCTAGCCTGCTCAATCAGGCGCTGGCTGATCCGGAAAAGTTCGCAGCCAAGCCCGACGAAACAGCCGATGATCGGGTGCTGCGGAGTGCGCAACGAGTGGGAGCCTTGGTCGATCGACTGGTGCCACGACCCGCGAGCTCTCGGCCGCGAATTCTTCTCATTGTGGGCGTTGGCCGCAGCGGCTCGACTCTGTTTGAACGCGCCCTTGGAGAGGTTGCTGGAGTGGAGCCCTTAGGGGAGACCGTTCACCTATGGGAACGGGGACTCCGGGACGACGAATTATGCGGCTGCGGGAAGAGCTTTTCGCAATGCTCCTTCTGGCAGCCCGTCGGGCAGCATGCCTTTGGCGGTTGGAATCAGCTGGACGCTGACGAAGTGGTGGAACTACGGCACGCGGTTGTCCGAACCAGATACATGCTGAGACTGCTGGGGCCGAGCTTCCGCACCAGCTGGCGCCTTCAGCGCAACCGCCTAGCCGGCATCCTTACGGCTCTCTACGCAGCGGCGGCTGAAGTCTCCGGGGGCGACCTACTCGTCGACTCGAGCAAGATGCCGGCGTATGCCGCGCTCGTCAGTCGGGCGGACGTTGATCTTCGCTGCGTACAGTTCGTGCGGGATCCTCGTGGAGTCGCTTACTCATGGAGCAAGCTGGTGCGGCGCCCGGAGGTGCTTGACGGGTCGGCGACAATGCACCGCTACTCGCCCGCTCAGTCCGTCTTGTGGTGGTCTGTTTTCGATCTCATGTTTCGTCTGCTGGGTCGCTTCGGCATCCCTGTCACCTCCGTCAGATACGAGGACTTTGTTGCCGATCCGCGGAGCACTGTTTCTCGCGTCCTTGACTTCGCCGGTCACGTCGCTGCCCCCGGCGCTCTCGAGTATCTCGAGGAGGACAGCGTCGATCTTGAGAGCCGACACCTCGTCGCCGGTAACCCAATGCGTTTCACAGCAGGACACGTCGACGTCGAGGCCGACGAGGAGTGGAAGATAAAGATGTCGCGCCGCGACCGGCAGCTGGTCTCAGCTTTGACCTCTGGATTACGTCGGCGCTACGGCTACTGACCAGTTCAGCGAAACGCTCCTGTAGAAGACATTGCGGTACCTCTTCCGCTAGATTCCGCGACCGAGACGGTTGGCCATATGGAGAATCCGGTCAGCGCTCACGACGCCGAGAAGCACGGCTGCGGTGGCCAGCAAACGCTTCTCTACGACGTTATTTCGTGCAGTTTCGAAGCACTTACGCCACGCCGATCGCCGTTGGCCGAGCGCAGCCAGGGCAAACGCCTGCTGTCCCCGGATACGGGCAAGTCCGCGCCGATCCTGCGCCAACTCGGGATGCTTCTTCACCACGTAATCGAGCGCCTCGACCATAGTGGCCCATCGACGTGTGTAGAACGAGCCAGGATGCCACAGCACTTCCACGAGCGCGTCCTTGCAGACAGCGATATCCGATCCCCTGGCCACCCGCAGCAACCAGTCGTAGTCCTCGCCGTAACCCCCTGGAATTTCCTCGTCGACTAGCCCGGACTGCTCGAGGACGTACGCGC
Source organism: Propionibacteriales bacterium (assembly GCA_038198965.1). Classification (GTDB taxonomy): domain Bacteria; phylum Actinomycetota; class Actinomycetes; order Propionibacteriales; family Nocardioidaceae; genus JAUJOE01. The sequence goes on along the minus strand of JBBPZH010000066.1, from coordinate 8,954 downwards.
GTTCGGCCAAGTAGGTGGAGGGGTGAGCCGCCGTCACCCGATCTCTGATCAGGTCGACGAATTGGAGCCGGTCCGCGGCAAATGTACGGAACCGCAGCTCCGCTCCATACCTTATTTGGATCCCGGTAACCGCCGCCCGGCAATCTAGGCGTCGCATCGCAGTCACCTGAGTGATCAATTTGCCCGTCAACCAGAAGTCGTCGTCGTCGCAGAAAGCGATTAGCTCGCCAGAAGCGGCCGTGATTCCGGTATTCCGTGCGCCTGGCAGTCCTGGGGTTCGGTCGTTGCTCAGCACAGCAACTCGCCGACCCCGCGCTGGTGCGCAGGCCTGGAACTCAGGCTCTGTCTGGTCAAAAACGACGAGGACCTCAATTTCGCCCGGGTAGTGTTGGTCAAGCGCTGCTCCTACCGCCTTGACGAGCAGTTGGGGGCGATCACGGGTCGCAACGACCACGCTCACACTCGGCCAGTCGGTGGTCGGTGGCATGCGTCGACTCTCCTCGGATCGATAGGCGGCGCGCGTAGTGGTGACTGCTTTACGATAGCTAGGTCGCTCTCGAACAGCTTAAAGCCGTCGGCACATCGACGCCGGCACCGTGCATGTACCGGCATCGCTAGCTTCTCGCTATCACGACGAGTGACGGACTAGCCAGTGTCGTGCACCGTGGAAGTCACGGCCACACTGGTGTCTATGGAGTTCCAGCAGGTAGTCGACCGGCGCCGGATGGTGCGCAACTACACCGACGAGCCGGTGGACCCTGCCACCATCGAGCGGGTCGTTGGTAACGCCCTGCATGCGCCGAGCGCCGGCTTCAGCCAGGGCTGGGCGTTCCTGCTCCTCGACACACCGGCTGACACCGCCCGATTCTGGGCCAGCACCACCCCGGCCGAGGTCGACGCACCTGACGAAGCCGATCCCTGGCTGGCGGGACTGCAGCGGGCGCCGGTGATCGTCGTACCGCTGTCACACAAGCAGGCTTACGTCGACCGGTACGCCGCCCCCTACAAAGGCTGGACCGATCGCGACGTGTCGCGCTGGCCGGTGCCGTACTGGGACATCGACACCGGGATGGCTGCCCTCCTCATGCTGCTCACAGTCACCGACGAGGGGCTCGGAGCCTGCTTCTTCGGCATCCCACCTGAGCAGATGACCGCTTTCCGCGCCGAGTTTGGTGTCCCTGCCGAGTACACGCCCATCGGCGCAATCAGCATCGGCTGTCGGGCCCCCGACCGTAAGTCTCCCTCGCTGCGCCGCGGCCGGCGCCTCATCGACGAGGTGGTCCACCGCGGCGGTTGGTGAATCGCGGCGGACGCTGATCGCGCGCGCAGGCAGCCCCGTGCGCAGCAGACGGAAGAAGCGGCGTTGGTCAGCCAGTCTTCCCGAGCCCGCTGCCTGTCAGCTCGCAGATGATGAGCTCTCCGGCCACCGGGACGTCAACAGTCTTGGTTCCGTCAGTTGCTTGATGGCCTGACTGCCAGACGACGGCGCGTAGATCGTGACGTCGGCCGCGGCGTCGAGAGTCACCGTCATCGTCTCGGAGGCCGCCTCGGCGGAGCTCGAGTGCGATGACGTGGTTACCTCGACGTCGCGCCATAGGCAGAGGTAGTACGTACCGTCACTCTTCTGCACCAGGGCGGTTCTTCCGTCGCCCGGCCCGGCGATGCTGCATGACAGCGGACTCACCGCGTGCCCAGCGGCTCCTGGCTCACCGATGATGGACAAGAGGTGTTTCATCGCCTCGAAGTGCGGTTTCGGCGTCCAGGCGGACGTCGATCCAGGTCCGGTCACTGCCAGCATTCCGAAGTGTGCTTCTCGCTGGGAACCAGTCGCATCCGGGTCGTCAAGCAGCTCGTAGAGGAAGAATCGGTTGATCCCCCTGATCCAGTTCTCCATGAGCTCGCGCGGCACATACTGGCGCACGGCGTCCTCCGGCGTTGAGGTGGCACCTCCGACGTAGTGACTGGCGGTGAAGTAACCACCCTCGGTCGTATAGATGGGCAGGTTTCCGCAGACAGCACGTTGCCAGTTGATGAAGGCATCGAGGTCTGTGCTGGGGCTGCCACCTCGTGGATAGACGTGGATATTGCCACGGTCGATCCAGGGAGTCAGGTCCCCGAGCTGGTGAGACTGACCAGCCGTGTCACCGCCTTGCGCACCCCCCTGGGTGACCCGCGCAAGCACAGGGCCGACGATTGGAATGGCTTCCAAACCAAAAGAAGCGCGTGCCTCGAACAGATCCCGCGTTTTTGACCTAGTCTCGTCGATCCACGGCTTGCCTTGGTTGTTCGGTTCGTTGATGCCTTCGAAGGCGGAGAACACCGCCGTTGGGTCGGGATTCGTGTGGGCAACAGTGCTGAGCACTTGCTGCATCGTCTGCGGATCTCCGAACGCTCCGCACACACCCTCAACGAGAGTGCCGTGGTTTGCGAGCACGCGAAACGCATCCTGGGACGACGTGTCCAACGTGATGCGGTTGCGGATGTTGCGGACGCCAAGTTCCTGCAGCGCAGACAGCACCCGGCCGGTCTGCGCATAGACCGTGTTACCGAAGCCGAAATGTGTGACGACGCCAAAGGCGGCGGCTAAAGACTCTGCCGGCCGAGCTTCGTGCAAGACCGTGCCGTGCCCGTTGTCGAGGATCACCTTGGCTCCCACCGCTGAGCCGACAAGCGCCGCCGAACCCCACCCGAGCAGGGCTCGCCGGGAAATCCGTGCCCCGCTCGACCGGCCTGACGATGCACTGTCTGATTCAAGGGGCGAGTTGGCTGTCATTCTGCTCGCATCGGCACGGTCACGCCGCGCTCGTCGGCGACTTCGACAGCACGGTCGTAGCCGGCGTCAACGTGACGGATGACACCCATGCCCGGGTCGTTGCTGAGCACGCGCTCGGCCTTTTGCGCGGCGAGATCCGTGCCGTCGACGACCACCACTTGACCGGCGTGGATGGAACGGCCGATGCCGACGCCGCCACCGTGATGGATCGAGACCCACGTGGCACCCGACGCCACGTTCACCATCGCGTTGAGCAGCGGCCAATCGGCGATCGCGTCCGACCCGTCGAGCATCGCCTCGGTCTCCCGGTACGGCGACGCGACCGATCCGCAGTCGAGATGATCGCGGCCGATCACGATGGGCGCCGAGATCTCGCCACTCGCGACCAGCTCGTTGAACCGCACGCCGGCGCGCTCGCGTTCGCCGTACCCAAGCCAGCAGATGCGGGCCGGTAGTCCCTGGTAATGCACCAGGTCCTGCGCCTTGGTGATCCACCTCGCGAGACGCTCGTCGGGGAAGAGCTCGAGCACTGCCCGGTCGGTGACGGCGATGTCCTCAGGGTCTCCAGAAAGCGCAGCCCACCGAAACGGGCCCTTGCCTTCACAGAAAAGCGGCCGGATGTACGCCGGCACGAACCCGGGGTAGTCGAAGGCACGGTCGAAGCCGCCGAGCTTGGCCTCGGCGCGCAACGAGTTGCCGTAGTCAAACACCTCAGCACCCGCGTTCTGAAAGCCCAGCATGGCCTCGCAGTGTCGAGCCATCGACTCCCTGGCCCGCAGGGTGAAGTCAGCCGGATCCTTGCGCCGAAGGGTGTCCCACTCGTCGAAATCCACGCCCGCCGGCAGATACATCAGGGGGTCGTGAGCCGAGGTCTGGTCGGTCACGATGTCGATCGGCGCGCTCATCGACAAGAGCTCCGGCAGGAGGTCGGCGGCATTGCCGAGCACACCGATCGAAAGCGGCCGCCGCTGGTCACGGGCTTGCACCGCCTGCTCGACGGCCTGCATCAGCGAGTCGGCGCGTTCGTCGAGATAGCCGGAGTCGATGCGCCGGCGGATGCGGGTCTCGTCGCACTCGATGCAGATGCACACCCCGTCGTTCATGGTGACGGCAAGGGGTTGGGCGCCGCCCATGCCGCCAAGGCCGGCGGTCAGCGTAATTGTGCCGGCGAGCGTGTCGCCGAACTTCTTGGCCGCGATGGCCGCGAACGTCTCGTACGTACCCTGCAGGATCCCTTGCGTGCCGATGTAGATCCACGAGCCGGCGGTCATCTGCCCGTACATCGTGAGCCCCAGCGCCTCGAGCCGGCGGAACTCCTCCCAGTTCGCCCAGTCGCCAACCAGGTTGGAGTTGGCGATCAGCACCCGAGGCGCCCACTCGTGCGTGCGCATGACCCCAACCGGCCGACCGCTCTGCACCAGCAGCGTCTCGTCTCCGTGCAGGTCGGTGAGCGAGGAGATCAAAGCGTCGTACGACGGCCAGTCGCGCGCCGCCTTGCCCGAGCCGCCGTACACGACGAGCTCGTCTGGATGCTCGGCCACCTCGGGGTCGAGATTGTTCATCAACATGCGCATCGGCGCTTCGGTCTGCCACGAACGTGCCGTCAAGTCGGTGCCTCTCGGCGCCCGCACCTCACGTGGTCCCGATGTGCTCACGGTTTCTCCTTCAGCTCAACGGCTCTTCGAGTACGGCGTTCGCGGCGTCGACCAGCGCTCCCGAACTGACCAGCTCGACGGTCGTCGCGATCTCCGGTGCAAGGTAGCGGTCGGGACCCGGCCCCTCGACCTCCTTGCGGAGCGCCGCCAGCACTGACGCGGTCGCCGGTGCCGGCGCTAGCGGCGAGCGAAGGTCAAGCCCCCGGGCCGCGGTGAGGACCTCGACGGCGAGCACCTGAGCCAGTCCGTCTACGGCCCGCCGCAGTGTGCGCCCGGCCGACCAGCCCATCGACACGTGGTCTTCCTGCATGGCGCTCGACGGAATCGAGTCGACGCTCGCCGGGGCTGCCAGCCGCTTGAGCTCCGACACCAAGCCAGCCGCGGTGTACTGCGCGATCATGTAGCCGCTGTCGACGCCCGGGTCGCCGGCGAGGAAGGGCGGGAGACCGTGGTTTCGGGCTATGTCCAGGAACCGGTCGGTCCGCCGCTCGGACATGCTGGCGACATCGGCGACCACGATGGCCAAGAAGTCGAGGGCGTAGCCGATCGGCGCACCGTGGAAGTTGCCGTTGCTCTCCACGCGTCCGTCGGCGAGCACCACCGGGTTGTCAATTGCCGAGGCCAGCTCTCGGCCGGCCACCGCTGCGGCGTGGTCCACGGTGTCGCGGGCGGCGCCGTGCACTTGCGGCGCGCAGCGCAGCGAGTAGGCATCCTGTACCCGGTTGCAGTCCGGTCCGCGATGGCTGGCGACTATTTCGGAGCCCGCCAGCAGAGCGCGGAGGTTGGCAGCGGACGCTGCTTGCCCGGGGTGCGGACGCAGCGCCTGCAGGTCCGCGGCGAACACCCGGTCGGTGGCGAGCAGCCCCTCGACAGACATCGCCGCGGCGACGTCGGCCGTCGTCAGCAGCGTGCCGAGGTCACTGATCGCCAGCACGAGCATGCCCAGCATGCCGTCGGTGCCGTTGATGAGCGCCAGTCCCTCTTTGGCGGCGAGCTCGACCGGCGTCAACCCCGCATCGGCCAGGGCGGCCGCCGTCGGTCGGCGTACCCCCTGCGCGTCGACGACCTCACCCTCGCCCATCAGCGCCAGGGCACAATGCGCGAGCGGTGCGAGGTCACCCGAGCAGCCGAGGCTCCCGTGCTCGTACACGACGGGAGTAACACCTGCCGAGAGCAGGTCGGCGAGCGCCTGAGCCGTGTGCAGGCGGATCCCCGTACGGCCGGTGGCCAGCGTCGAAAGCCTGAGCAGCATCAAGGCACGTACAACCTCAGGCTCCACGACCGCGCCGGATCCGGCGGCGTGCGACCGCACCAGCGACTTCTGCAACTGCGTGCGCAGATCTGCGGGAATGTGCCTTGTGGCGAGGGCGCCAAAACCGGTGGAGATGCCGTACGCCGGCGTTGGGGCGCGTGCGAGCCCCTCGACAGCTTCACGCGATGATGTGATCGCGTCGCGTGCGGCGTCGCTGAGTTCGACGGCGGTGCCGTGTCGGGCCACGTCGACGACCTCGCCGATACTCAGCGCACCGACATCGACTGTCACGCGGTGTTGCACTCGGCCATTGCACCGCCGTACGACGCGGTTGGCTAGCCTCCCGAGCCGACGGCTGTCTCACATGTCAGACAGCCGTTCTGCGGCCCCGTCAGCCGCTCTCTAAGAGGTATCTGAGGTATCGGTCAGGTGCCTCGAGAAACTGCCTCCAGTGCTGGACGACCGCGAGGTCTTGCCAACTGCTATGCCGCAGTCCCCACTCGCCCATTTCGATGATGGCGGCTCCCGGCAGCGCGCACAGCACCGGTGAATGCGTTGCGCACAGGACCTGCGAGCCTTCGCCCGCGAGCCGGTCGAGCACCCCGATCAACGCCAGCGTGGACGAGAAGGACAACGCGGCCTCTGGCTCGTCAAGACAGTAGAACCCAGTCGAGTCGAACCGCGCTGCCAATAGCTCGAGGAACGACTCGCCATGGCTCATCTCGTGGAACGGAGGATCGGGGTTTCCCGAGTTCTGTCGTGGGAGTTGCTCAAGAAAGGTGTACCAGGAACGTCACGCCGGGAGACAGCTCCAAGCCTTCGCGAAGCACCTGAGCCACGGCTGGGATCGTGGTCGGCCACTCGGTCGGCGACAACGCGGCCTCTTGGTCGACGACGACTCGAACCACCGGAGGCTGACGAGGCGTCACACGGCGCACCATACGACGGGCTATGTCGAAGAGGCGGGGATTACCCTGCCTCCATGCCCGGCTCGCAGGCCCCTGCGGCTACCCGGGCGCTTCGGATTCTGCGCTTCTTGGCACGGCAACCCGACCCCGTGCCGCTCGACCGCATCGCCAAAGCCGCCGACATGCCCCGCTCATCGGCATATCACCTCGTCAACGCGATGGTTGCCGAGGGGTTCGTCACCCATCTCGAGGCTGAGCACAGGTATGCCCTCGGCGTCGCGGCGTTCGAGGTCGGCAGCGGTTATGCGAGGCAGGCCTCTCTTCACCGGCTGGCCCGTCGCCCGCTGGCCGAGCTCGTCGATGCGGTTGGGGAGTCCGGACACTTTGCTGTCTTGCACGGCCGCGACGTCTACTACGTGCTCGAAGAACGCGCCGGACGTCGCCCCCCGCTGGTCAGCGATGTCGGCGTACGGCTTCCGGCGCACCTGACCGCTACCGGGCGGGCGCAGCTTGCTGCTCTTTCGTCTGCCCAAGTGCGCGCCTTGTTTCCTGACGCCGCTGCTTTCGTCTCCCGCAACGACCACAAGGCCTGGAGCCTTTCCCGCCTGTCGGCAGTGCTGCGGAACGTGAGAGCGCGTGGCTACGCGACCGAGGACGGCGACGTAACGCCGGGATTCTCGTCGGTGGCCGTTGCCGTGCTCGACGTGACCGGGCATCCGGTAGGCGCCGTGGCTGTGACCTACGAAACGAAGCGCGATATCGACCTGTCCGAGGTCGTACGCCGCGTCACGTCAACCGCCGCGGCGCTCACCGCGCGGCTCGGCGGCAGGCGCAGCGATGCGGGCAGCTGAGCGGTCCAAGCCGACGTGATCGCAGTCAGCCGCCCGAGCCGGCTGACTCGGTTGTGGGGAACCAAAAAGTAGGCTGTGAGCTGCTACCGATCGGGCCAACGCCTTCGGCGCGCAATCTGATCTTTGGGGTCGCGAGGACAGCAGAGCAAGGAGCAACCATGCAGGTGTTCGCGATTCTCGTCTCGCTCGTGATCGCGGTCGTCGCCATTGCACTGTTCGTCCGAGCCATCGCCGAGATCGTTGCAGTGGTCAAGACCGGCCAGCCGACCGCCAACCGCTCGGATCGACCGGGGCAACGCTGGATCACCATGCTGAAGGAGACCCTGGGGCACACCCGCATGCTGCAGTGGACGCACGTCGGCATCTTGCACTGGTTCGTGTTTGTGGGCTTTGGCTTGCTCTTCTTCACGCTGGTCAACGCGTTCGGTCAGCTGTTCGACGCCGACTTCGCGCTTCCGCTGATCGGGACGTGGTACGTCTACGAATGGATCACCGAGATCATCACCTGGCTGATGCTGATCTCCATCCTCGGTCTCATCTCGATCCGGTTGCTCAACCGGCCGGTGGGGATCAGCGCTCGCTACCGCCGGTTCGCCGGCTCCACGATGTGGCAGGGCTACTTCGTGGAAGCCGTGATCCTCGGCGTCGGCATATGCGTGATCGTTCTGCGGGCGGCCGAGTACGCCCTGCAGGAGCCGAGCTCGAACTGGCACTTCCCGCTCACCTTCTTCATCGGCAAGGCGCTGTCCGGCCTCAGCATCACGGCGCTGGAAAACCTCATCTACGCCGTGGCGATGATCAAGATCGTCATCTCCTTCACCTGGATGATCGTCATCTCCGTCAATCCGACGATGGGAGTTGCCTGGCACCGCTTCACGGTGTGGCCGAACATCTGGTTCAAGCGGTACGCCGACGGGTCCCCTGCGCTCGGCGGCCTGCAACCGGTGCTTGCCGGCGGCGTACCCGTCGACTTCGAGAATCTCGACGACCTCGACGAGGACGCCTCGTTTGGCGTGGGCAAGATCGAGGACTTCTCGTGGAAGGACCTCCTCGACGTCACGTCGTGCACCGAGTGCGGCAGGTGCCAGTCGCAGTGTCCGGCCTGGAACACCGAGAAACCGCTGTCACCCAAGCTGCTTGTGACGAACCTGCGCGACCACGCCTACGCCAAGGCGCCGTACCTGCGCACGGACGAATCGGATCGCAACAACCTGCCCGAGGCCGCCCTCCGAGAGGCGGAGCGGCCGCTGATCGCCGATGCTGACGCGTACGGCGTCATCGACCCCGCCGTGCTGTGGTCGTGCACGTCCTGCGGTGCGTGCGTGCAGCAGTGCCCGGTCGACATCGAGCACATCGACCACATCATGGACATGCGCCGGTTCGAGGTGTTGGTGGAGTCGAACTTCCCGACGGAGCTCAACCAGCTCTTCCGGGGCCTGGAGAACAAGGGCAACCCCTGGAATCTGTCACCGAACGCGCGCATGGACTGGGCGAGGGATCTGCCGTTCGACGTCA
>JBBPZH010000065.1:0-19408 GCA_038198965.1 Propionibacteriales bacterium | reverse complement strand
GGACCAGCGCTCAACGGAGTTGGCAGCACGCGCAGTCCAGTAGTGCACCGCCATGTTGCGGCCGAGGTCTGCTTCCGGCGCATCGGTCCAGGGATACAGGAAGGGCATCGACTGCGGATCGTGGATACCGCGCCCGGCCAGGTCGACAAGCGCGGGGATGTCGTCGTCACGAACCGCGGCGAGCTCGAGCGGACCGGACCTGATCCGCAGCCCGAACTGCGGCCAGATCTCCTCGATGCGCTTCATCGAACATTGTGCCCACGAGACACCACCGCACGGCAACGGTTTTTGAGCGTCACACGCGCCCTATCTCGAGGTGCTACAGCTTTTGCCGGAAACGTCTACGGGACGAGCGCGCGGAGGCGTCGGTGGAACAGCGCGGCGATGACGATCACGACGCCGAGGACCGACTCTGCGATGTAGGGCCTCCAGTCGGACACACCCCACGCGAAGTACAACGGTGCCGGCGCAAGCGGGTGGCCTTGCACCAAAGCCACGACAAAGATTTCACCGGCCACGATGAAGCCGACGACCCGCCAGGTCCAATTCGCATGACGGGTCCCCAACCAGGCACCGAGCGCACCAAAGAGGGGTCCAGACATGACGCCGGCAACGAAGTACACCCGGTTGGCTGCGACTTCCACCGCGAGTTCAGCGATGTAGCCGCCGCCACCAAGGTGGCCTGCCAACGCGACGGCAAGGGTCGCGTAGAAGCCAGCCAGCGCCGCCAGGGTGTTCGCCAGACCCATCAGGCAACCGCGCAGCAACGTGCCGGAGTGAAGGCCGGGCAGAAAGGCAACCAGCAACCATGGCGCGCTCAGGTTCCCGATTCCGGCCCGAAGGCCTGCGTCGTTCCCTTTGACTGCGCCCATGGCGACGCCGAACGCCAATGCGAGGGCGAGCGGCGGCAATGTCCGCCTGACGGAACCCATAAGGCGCACCTTACGACGGTCCGCTTGGTCGTCGTATGCCCCACGGGCTTGGCCCGGCGTGGAGGCGTCGCTCGTGCGTGCCGCCCACAGTAGGCCAGCATGGCGCTGCAGACGATCTTTACAGCGAAACCCAACGGATAGAGGCGGATGATGAAGGCTGCCAGGATGACACTTGACCGGAGCTTCCGCGCCGGGCGGGTGAACCCGCGGCTCTTCGGTTGCGCATGACCTTCCGCAAGGCGTATCTGCGCACCCCGCGGTCGTTGCTCGTAAACGCGCCGTCTTTGAACATTGGATGCGTGAAGAGGTTGGTGGTGACCATGGGCACTACCAACCCGGTCTCCTCGAGCGCCGCTTTGAACCGATCAATGCATGACTGCCGCGCCGCCGCGTCCGAGCCGAAGGGAACGAGGTCGTCGTCGTGGAAGGTGACGCCGTGGGCACCGAGATCGGAAAGTCGTCGAACGCTCTCGACCGGGTCGAGCGGCGCCCGGGTCGGATCTCCGAACGGGTCTCGAGCCGGCCAACCGACGGTCCACAACCCGAAGGAGAACTTGTCGTCGCGAGAGGGAGTCAAGTCCGTCATGAAAGCTCTCCTCGGATCGGTTCACGTCGCACCGCAACAGATCTGGGTGACAAAGCGGGCTCAGCTCAGCGTGTCGGGATCGGGCCCCACCCGATGGCCGGCGTCCAGGTCGGCGATCTGCGCCGTGTCCTCATCGTCGAGCTTGATGTCGAAGAGGTCGATATTGCTGGCGATCCGGTCAGGGTGGACTGACTTGGGAATGATGACGTTGCCCAGGTCGAGATGCCACCGCAGGATAACCTGCGCCGGACTGACGTTGTGCTTGTCGGCGATGGCCCCGATGACCGGGTTGCTCAGGAAGTCTCCGCCGGCGGCCAGCGGGCTCCATGCCTCGGTCACGATGCCGTGCTCGCGGTGGAACGCTCGCAGCTCGCTTTGCTGCAACCACGGATGCAGCTCGATCTGGTTGAGCGCAGGGATGACCTCCGTCTCGTCGAACAGCCCCTGGAGGTGAGCCGGCTGGAAGTTTGACACGCCGATCACGCGGACCCGGCCCGCTGCATAAATCTCCTCGAACGCCTTCCAGGTTTCGACGTACAGATCCTTCGAGGGGACCGGCCAGTGGATGAGGTAGAGGTCGAGGTATTCCACCCCAAGCCTGTCCAGACTCGCGTCGAACGCCCGGCGAGCCGAGTCGAAGCCCTGGTCGGGGTTCCAGCACTTGGTGGTGACGAAGAGCTCCGAGCGCTCCAGGCCGGATTCGGCAATGGCTTCCCCGACGGCTGTCTCGTTCCCGTAGATCTTCGCAGTGTCGATATGCCGGTAACCGCACTCGAGTGCGGTGGCGACCGCGGCCTTGGTCTCCTCGAGTGGGATGAGGAAGACGCCGAACCCCACCTGGGGGATCTGGACACCGTTGTTGAAGGTGACGAGGGGCACTGGGGACATGGCGCCAAACTAGCAGCGACCGATTTGAGGCCGCTTGGCACGGCACGGCGCCGGGACGTACGTCGTCAGCGGTCTCGCCTCGGTGCTCGAGCGGGCCCTGGGGTCGCGGCCGCCTACCTGCGCACGATCATGCTCAACGAACACGTCTCGGGCAGGCGACGGCGGCGGTTGGGTACCGTGCCGCTCACCGAAGCCTCCTCGCTGCCCGCACTACGAGCGGCCGAGATCGGACACGACCTGTGGCCATGGCTCGCGACGTTGCCCCGACAGCAGCGAGCCGTCCTGGTGCTGCGCTACTACGAGGACCTGCCCGACGGTGAGATCGCCGTCCTGGTGGGCTGCAGCCCCGCCACCGTTCGCTCCCACGCCTCACGCGGGCTGACCAAGCTTCGCACCCTGCTCACTGCTCAGGAGTCTTGATGACCCGTTGGACCGACGAGCGTCTCGTGGCGCTCCTGACTGACAACTTCGCTGCTCACGAGAAAGACGCCGACCCCGCGGTGGCGCACCGGATCGCGCTCACGACCACTCCCGCGCGACGGAGACGGTGGCCGCTGATCGCCGCCGCGGCAGCGGTCGTCGTGTTGATCGCAGGCATCGCAACCTATGCGGTCCACCCGCCGGGGTTGGAGCGGCCGCCGGTCGCCGACACCCTACCCCGGCAGTGGAAGGAGGCAACCGTGCTCTCGCTGTCGCCGAGGCCGCGCGTGTGCTCTCGACGATCCCGGTGCCACCCGGAGCGGCGAGATCCGAGGCCGCCCCCGCCCGGAGGCTGAACCGCCTGAGTGTGTACGCGGGGCCGGTCGATCCTTCGCTCACGCGAACCAGTTGGTGGGTGGTGCCTCTGTCCTATCGCGGATCTGGTGGCCTGGTACGACGCCCACTCACCCGCGGACGTGTCGTCCGCGTACGCCCCCTCCTCCTCATCCCCGGAACCTGACGGGGATCTCTACTGGCAGATTCCCGCCCACTCGACGTCGTACTCCGAGCCCGCGGCTGTGGTTGCCTACGCGCGGCTCGGCCCTAACACCACGGCGATCCGGACCGACGCGACCCTGGCCGCCCGCTACGACCGCACGGCCCAGACCCTCGTCCCCGCCACGGTGACGAGCATCGACATCACAAAATCGGCCATCGACGGCCCGGCACACCCCCCGACGACCGCCACCGTCACCGACCCGGCTCTCCTGACGCGGATCACCTCGGCTTTCAACGACCTCGACGGCGCCTTCGCTAACACCGAGACTCAGGGATGTGGCAGCCCGGTCGGCATCGTCTACGTGTACGCCGTCGCGAGAGCGAAGGAGCGGCGAATGACAATGCGCGTATCTGGCGCTGCTGCGGTGTTTCGGAAGGTCGGAAGGCGTTCATCTGTGGTGGAGCTGAGGGGACTCGAACCCCTGACCTTCTCATTGCGAACGAGACGCGCTACCAACTGCGCCACAGCCCCAGACCCGCGTTCGGGCCTCCGGAGGGCTGCCAGAACGACGCGCAACTTTAGCACCGCCGCTCCACCACCCCATGCGTGAGCAAGTGCACCGGGGCGGGGCGCACAAGGTGCGAGTCACGGAACGAGGTAACCCGGTGCAGTAACTGCAGCGAGTTGCCAGTTCCGCGACGGCATCACTCCGGGCCTGGACTCAGTGAGCCCGTCGGTTCCTCAGGCCGGCGTGGCTTCCATCGCCTCAGCCGTTGACGACTCGAGCCGGCTCCGCGCCCAGAGACTCGCTCTCCGAGTCGACGCCTGCACCGATGTTGGGTGTGCTCCTCGAGGCTCCGGCCGGTGCGTCAGCCTGGGCTGCCTGCGCGGATCTTCGTGACGGCACGGCCGTCGACTCCCCGAGATCGACTGTGCGCGTCGTGCGCCGGGCGACTGGCTTGTCGACGTACGTCGGCAGCACGATCGGCAGCGGATCCCACAACGAGCCACCGTCTGCGGTGGGCAGGGCCACGGCGACGTTGTGCTCTTCCGTGAGCGCGGCGAGCGCCGTCTGGAGCTTGTCGGCGTCGAGCGGCACCGTGGGTTCGTCGTCTGCAGATTTCGCGGCGCCATGGCTCGCCTCGACGCGAGTCGGACTCCGCCGGATGACGTTCGAAGGAAGCGGCGCGTGCGCCGCAACCCAGTAGGAGTCGCTGGCGCGACGTACCTGGCGACGCGCGAGACCGAGAAAGGCCGCCACCAGCACAACTGGGGCCAGCACGGCAAACCACGGGACAACACCGGCCAGAGCCAGCGCTGCCACTAGGGCGACCAAACACACCAGCACGCTCAGCACCCAGCGACGCCGCCGGGCTGCGGCATGCCTGGCCGCTCGGGTTGGGCGTGGCGCGGGCGTGACGACGGCGGTTGAGCCCGTGCCTGCCAGCCCGGGCCGGAGCACTCGGTCGACGGGACGCGCGGGGGCTACGACGACTCGGCCCGAAGCCGCGCGGCCGTGACGGGCCAGCACCCGCATGGAGGATGAGAACCTATCGATCGACCGGGACCGTGCGGCCTCGTCGTGGCGCTTCAGTGCCAGTGGGACCAGGTACGCCGCCCACGCCACCACGATGCTGCCGTAGATGATCCCGGTCAGACCCACGCATCGACCGTAAAGCCGCCCGCAGTGGCCACCCCGCAGCAGGAGCGGTGTGTCGGCTGAGAAATGTGGGACGGCTGGGGTCAATCAGCGCAAGCGGGCTTGCAGTCCGTCCGGCACGTCCTCAGCGGTGATGGCAAACAGCAGGTGGTCGCGCCAGGCGCCGTTGATGTGCAGATAGCGCGGCGCCAGCCCGATCGTGTGGAAACCCAGCTTCTCCACGATGCGCAAGCTTGCCGTGTTCTCCGGACGGATCGCGATCTCGATGCGGTGCATGCGCAGCGTCTCGAGGCAGTGATCGCCGGCCATCGCCACCGCGAGCGGCATGATGCCGCGGCCGGCGTACGCCTGGTCGATCCAATAACCGATCTGCGCCCACCTCGCTGACCCCCAGGCGATGCCGCTGACGGTCAACTGTCCGACCATGTCTGCGTCGTACGTCACCACGAACGGCAATGCTCGCCCGGCCTTTCCCTGGCGGATGAGGTCACGGGTCATCGCCCGGTAACCGGTGCTGCCGCCGGCGGTGCGCGGCGGCCGCGTGGACTCCCAGGGTCCGAGCCAGTCCGCGTTCGTACGCCGCAACTCAGCCCACCGCGAGGCGTCCCGCATCGTGATCGGCCGCAACCCGACCCGGCCGTTCGTCAGCCGAACCGGCCAGCTGCGGCTCAGGTTCCGCTCCCGGCGTCGTCGCGCTCGTGGTCACCGCCGGCGAGCTGGTCCACGATGTGCGGCAGGATCGGCAGCAACACCGCGAGGCCGTCCTTCACCCCGCCCGGAGACCCCGGCAGGTTCACGACCAGCGACCGTCCGGCCACGCCGACAAGCCCTCTGGACAGGCACGCCGTAGCCACTCCCTGCGCCGCGCCGTACGACCGGATTGCCTCCGCAATGCCGGGGACTTCGTAATCGAGCACCTGCCTGGTCATCTCCGGCGTGCGATCGGTGGGGCTGAGCCCGGTGCCGCCGGTCGTGACGATGACCCTGGCACCGTCAGCGAGCGCTCGCTCTAGTCCTTTTCGGACCGGCTCCCCATCGGGGACCACCTCGAGCGATACGTCTGCGAAGCCGCTGGCGCGCAACTCGGCGGCGATCCGAGGGCCAGTCGTGTCGTCGTACACTCCCGCCGCTGCCCGATTGGACACCGACAAGACGACAGCCCGCTTCCCGCCGCTCACCGTACGTCGTCCTCTCGGCTCCACGTCCCGCTTCGACCACCGGCCTTGCTGACGATCTTCACGTCGTCGATCACCGCTGCTCGATCGACTGCCTTCACCATGTCGACGACTGTCAACGCGGCAACGCTGACGGCTGTGAGGGCCTCCATCTCCACGCCGGTGCGGTCCGTCGTTCGCACTGCAGCGCTGATCTCCACCGCCTCGTCGGTGACGTCGAGGTCGACCGTGACACCGCTGATCGCCAGCGGGTGGCACAGCGGCACCAGGTCGGACGTCCGCTTGGCTGCCTGGATGCCGGCAACGCGCGCGACGCCAAGCGCGTCACCCTTCGGCACGCCCGCGCCGCGTAACAGCGCAACGACGGCCACCGACACCCGCACCCGTCCAGAAGCCACCGCCTCGCGCTCGGTGACCGGTTTGCCCGACACATCGACCATCCGCGCGGCGCCGGACTCGTCGATGTGAGTTAGCCGCTGCTGGGTTTCACGCGAGGCATCAGGAGGGCCGACCAGCACAGACGGGATTGGATGTTCCGATCGAGGACGGCGACGTCGACCCGGCACGGGTGTCATCAGAAGTTCCGATCGAGGACGGCGACATCGACAAGCGTGCCGGCCTCGACGGCTGCTGTGGGCTCCGGCACCACGATGAGGCAATTCGACTGGGCCAGGCTGCCGATGAGGTGGGAACCGTGCCCGCCGACCGGCGTCGCCACCGCACCGCGAGCCGTGACCTCGAAACGCGCGCGCACATACTGACGCCGGCCACGCACAGACGAAAACCCGGTCGCGCACGTCGCCCGAACCAGCGGCCGCCGATACGGCAACCTCCCCATCATGCGCCTGACGGCCGGCAACACGAACGCCTCAAAGGACACGTACGCCGACACCGGGTTGCCGGGCAGAGTAAAGATCGGGGTGTCGTCTTCACCGATGGTGCCGAACCCTTGCGGTTTGCCGGGCTGCATCGCCACCTCGGTGAACTCCACGGTGCCCACCCGGCTCAGGACGTCCTTGACGACGTCGTAATCACCCTTGCTGACACCGCCGCTGGTGACCACCAGGTCGGCCCGCACCAGCTGGTCGGACAGGGTATCCGCGAGCTCCTGAGGGTCGTCGCTCACGATCCCGACGCGGTAGGCGATGGCGTCCGCCTGCCGGGCCGCCGCTGCCAGCGCGAAGGAGTTGGCGTCGTACACCGAGTCGAAGCCGAGCGGCTCTCCCGGCTCGCGAAGCTCGCTGCCCGTCGAGACCACGACCACCCGCGGGCGTGGCCGGGCGCGCACCTGCGCCAGCCCGGCTGCCGCGATGATGGCTACCTGACGGGGCCCGAGCAGCGCGCCTTCCTCGACCAGGAGATCGCCCGCCCTGACGTCTTCTCCGCGATGCCGCACGTGCTGGCCGAGCGACGGCGTCTGCACGATCGAGACCTTCGCCCGCCCACCATCGGTCCACTCGATGGGTACGACGACGTCGGCGCCGGTCGGAAGTGGCGCACCGGTCATGATCTTGACGGCCTGCCCTGGAGCCAGCGCGTACGCCTTGGACTGCCCCGCGGCGGACTCCCCCACCACGGGGAGCAGCACGGGATTGTCCCGGGACGCGTCACGAACGTCGTCGAGCCGGCAGGCGTAGCCGTCCATGGCGGAGTTGTCGAAGCTGGGCAGGTCGAGCGTTGACGTGATGTCCTCACAGACCGGCAGCCCGATCGCCTCGAGCAGCGGCTGCTCGTACGGCGGCAGCGGCGCGACTGCATCGAGGATGCGGCTCAGGTGCTCGTCAACACTGCGCACTATCGGACTCCGTCACTGTCGACCAGCGCGCCGTCGGGAACCGTGCCGGGCGAGCCGTCCGCCTCCAGCCGCCCGTCCCCTCGCACGACGACCCCACGGCCGAACGTCCAGCTCCCGTGAACGGTGAGTGAGGCGGCTTCGATGAGTGACGGGGCGCCGGCGGGGAAGTGGGCGTCGAAGTCGCCGATCAGCTTGTAGAAGTCAGGGTCGAGATCGATAAACGGCGCATCGTCGCGACCGGCAGCCAGCCGCATCGACCAGTCCGGCGCCCGCTCGTAGACGTCTGAGCGCAGCGCCAGCAGGTCGTTCGTCGATTTCACCGGCAAGAACCGGGAGCGTGGCACCTCCAGCGCAAGGGCACCAGGAAACACCTCGACGGCCGCGCCCATGGCGGTTTCGATCTGCACCACGTCGGGCGAGGACGAGTCGCTCGGGTCTACGGTCTTCGGGTTGCGGATCAGGGGCAGGCCGAGCACACCAGCCTTGTCGTGCAGCAACCGCGACAGCGCTTGCAGGTCTACCCACAAGTTGTTGCAGTTGAAATAGCGGTGCCGCGTGAGGTCGGCGAACGCGTCGGCGTCCTCGGGCGCTGTTTGCGCCGTCTCCCGAAGGACCAGGTGACCGTCCCGCCGCCGTACTGCCAGGTGCCCACCCTTGCGATCCGCGGCGGTACGCCGGCAGACCTCGCTCGCGAACGGAGCCCCGGACGCGGCGAACCACCCCGCCACCCGCGGGTCGGCCGTCGCTGCGAGGTTGTCGGAGTTGGAGAGGAAGGCGTAGCGCAGCCCCGCGGCCAGCAACTGGTCGAGCACACCCGACGCCGACAGCGCGGTGTAGACGTCGCCGTGACCTGGCGGGCACCACTCAAGCGAGGGGTCCGCCGGCCACTCGACCGGGGCTAAATCGTCGGCCCGCAGCTTCGGCTCACGGTTCTGCACGAAGTCAAGCGGCAGATCGTCTACCGGCAAGTCGGGGTACGCCGACAACGCGGCCAGGCTGTCGTCGCGGGTGCGGAACGAGTTCATCAGCAGCAGCGGCAGCCGAACGTCCGGCTGCTTGCGCGCGTGCAGCACTTGGCGCGCGATGAAGTCCAGGAACGTGAGGCCGTCGCGAACTTCCAACAGAGTTTTCGCCCGGTCCAGCCCCATCGAGGTGCCGAGACCACCGTTGACCTTGATCACCACGGTCTCGGTAAGTGCCGCCGCTTCGGCAGCCGAGTCCGGTTCGAGGTCGGCGAGCCGTTGCGGTGGGTCCAGTGGCACGATGTCAGCCTCTGGCAGCACACCGGTGGCACCCGACTCAACCTGGCGGTAGTTGTGCGTGAAGACGTCGACTGCGAGCGGATGAACGCCTCCGGCCCGCATCTTCTGCACGGCGGCAGCCAAGCCTTCGGCGCTCATGAGGGAATGCTAGTGACAACGCCGCCCGGCTCCGGCGGAGCTCTATCGTGGCCAGGTGAGTGGGGGGAGCCCGTCGGACCCGGCTCGGCCAGCGCCGAGCCCATCGCCAGCCGAGTCGCAGACAGCCGACAAGGCTGCACTTCGGGCGCTCTTCCTGGAACGCCGCCGGCAGCGGCCAGCCGAGGAGCAACAGGCAGCGGCTGTAGCCCTCGCCGAGCGAGTGCTCGCCCTCCCCGACGTGGCAGCTGCCTCAACCGTCGCGGCCTACCGGTCTCTTGCCGGTGAACCAGGGACTCAGCCCCTCCTCGACAGACTGCTGAACCGCGGCATATCCGTGCTGGTGCCCGTCCTTCGGCCAGATGCATCGCTGCACTGGCGGCGACACCCAGCCTCGTGCGGGGCCGGCCTACACAGCAACTCCGAGCCGGTAATCTCCGCAACTGACGACGTGCCACTCGCAACCGTTGACGCGGTCATCTGTCCGGGCGTGGCCGGCGACGCCTTCGGTAACCGCCTGGGTCGCGGTGGCGGCTCCTACGACCGGGCGCTGTCGGGGCTCTCACCAACGGTGCTGCCGTGTCTGCTCCTGTACGACGCCGAGGTGCTCGACGTCGTACCTGTCGAGCCGCACGACCAACCGGTCCAGCTCATCGTCACGCCGACTCGAACGATCCGGTGCTCCGCCCGGCAGTCGAAGCGGCCGCCAGCACCAGACTCCTGAAGTCCGCGAACGAAGGACGTCACCGAGGCGGGATCAAGGTGAGCGTGTGCTCGGCCGCGGCCTCCACGGCAGCGCGACTGAACACCCAGGGCAGCGTCGCACCGGCCGCCCACATCCGGGTCTGGTCGGTGTAGTGGCTGTCGTATGCATGGCCCGACGCGCCCGTCAGGTTGATCCAGCGGGCTGCGTCGAGGTTGTCGAGCGGCACGATCATCCGCATCGACGGCACCGCTGTGGCGGCGTACCCCGTCGTCGCGTCCCAACTGCTGGCGTCGACGGCTGCTGGTGCGCCGCCGAGCTCGTACCCACCCCGGTTGAAGAGGAACGCCACCGGCGAACCAGCAGCGCCGAGTGACTCGTTGCGCAGCGTCAGGGTGTGCAACCCGCCCCACGCCCAGGCGTGCGGATCCCGTGACTCAGTGGCGGTGAGCTCATCCCGCGAGTCGATCAACGCCTGCCGCAGGATGTCGTCGCGGTTCTCCACCACGCCGCGGGTCGAGGCGTTGTCCCAGAACGCGTTGTGCGGTTCGCGCAACAGGTTCAGCATCACCGCCCACCAGCGCGAGCCTCCCACCGGCCACGCTTGCTTGGGCAGCTGGTCGTCGAACGTCAAGGCCAGCAAGTTCCTCCACACCACGTTGAAGTACGCCGCGGCGGCTGAGCTTGCTTGCTGGTGGTAGTTCCAGGTGGAGAGGAGCTTTTGGGCAGCCTGGTAGTAGCCATTGGGCAGCTGAACCCTCAGCAGCCCGGGGGTGAGCCGCTTCGCGAGAGCGCTGTAAGTGTCTTGCTGGATGGCCGCCATGTCGTTGACGGTGACGTTGTCCTTGCTCGCAAGCAGGTCACGGATGCGCTGAGCGCGATATCCGTAGTCAAACGAGCTGCTGAGGAAGTACGGATACCGGGGCCCGACAACGGCCTGGTTGGCGGTGACGACGTACCCGCCCCTGGGATCCAGCACGTTGGGCAACGCGTCGAACGGCACGAAACCGGTCCACTCGTACGCCGGGTCCCAGCCGGGCACCGGCCACGCTCCGTCCCCGGTCCGTCTGATGGGGATGCGGCCGGGAGCCTGATAGCCGATGTGACCCGCCGAGTCGGCGTAGACGAGATTCTGGCTCGGTACGTCGAACTTGCGGGCGGCGTCCCGGAACTCTGTCCAGTTGCTTGCGACGTCGATGCCGAACAACGCATCAGCGGTACGCCCGGGTTGCAGGGCGGTCCAGCGCAACGCCACGGCGTAGCCGTTTCCTCGGGGGGGTGCTCGGCTGCCGGCGGGCGCGTCGGCCCCAACGGTGGACAAGTGGCGACTGACGTCGGAGATGAGCGGTCCGTGCCGGCTCTCGCGCACGGTAAGCGTGACTGGCTTGTCCTCCCCGGAGATGAAGAAGCTTTCCGGGTGCGTGCGCAGCTTGGAGTAACGGCCGTTGTACAGGTATCGGTCACCCGAGACGACCTTCTCGAGGTAGAGGTCCTGGACGTCGGGGTCGAGATTGGTGAAACCCCACGCGATGGAGGCGTTGTGCCCGATGACCACGCCAGGCAGCCCGGCGAAGGTGAAGCCGCTGACATCGAACGGACAGGCGCTGCTGATCGTCGTGCAGTGAAGTCCCATCTGATACCAGACGCTGGGCATCGAGGCATCGAGGTGCGGGTCGTTGGCGAGGAGAGGCGCACCGCTGGCAGTGTGCTGACCGCTGACGGCCCACGCGTTGGACCCGACACCGTCGCTCGATCCCAGCATCGACCTCAGGTTGGCAGTGGCCGTTGCAGCGTGCCGCAGAGCCGGCCGAGCCTGACGCGAGGGGTATGCCGGCCGGCTGGGCAGCCGGCTGTCGTTTCCCTCGGCGTATTGCTCGTAGACACCGTCGACCACACCGCCCTGGGAGACGATCGGCGTGCCTTCTCGGTACGGATACGGCGGGTACAGCTCGGCGATCTGGCGTCTCGACAGCCGCACCGACTCCAGTGACCTGTCGATCTCGTCGTCCATATTGCTGCCGAGGTTCCAGGCCATCGCCTTGATCCACGACAGGGAGTCGGCGGGTGTCCATGGGGCCGGGGTGTAGTCCAGCCCGCCCAGCCCCAGGACGGCGTACTCCAGCGAGAGCTGGCTGCCAGAGTGGTCGGACAGATAGGCGTTGACGCCGACGGAGAACGACAGGAGATAGCGCCGGGTTTGCGTCGACAGCCTCGGCAGCTCAGCCTCGGCAACCCGACGCCATCCCATCGTGCGCACGAACTCGTCGGTCTTGAGCGCATCGCGTCCGAAGAGCTCGGTGAGCCGACCGGCTGTCAGATGGCGACGGAAATCCATCTCGAAGAACCGGTCCTGAGCCTGCACGTAGCCCTGAGCGAAGAACAGGTCATGCGGCGATGCGGCGTAGATCTGCGGTATCCCAGCGGCGTCGCGGATCACAGTGACGGGCGCGTTGAGCCCGGCGACCATCAGCGTTCCGTCGGTCTGCGGGAACGAGCGACGGACTGTCCCGACGACCGCGACCGCCGCGATGATGGCCAGCACGGCCGCCAAGGCGGCCAGCCAGTTGACC
This sequence comes from Propionibacteriales bacterium, assembly GCA_038198965.1. Taxonomy (GTDB): domain Bacteria; phylum Actinomycetota; class Actinomycetes; order Propionibacteriales; family Nocardioidaceae; genus JAUJOE01. Next base: position 6,783 of record JBBPZH010000065.1, on the reverse strand, counting down.
ACCCGCAACCATCTCGGCACGCGGTTCATTGTGCCGGTGTGCTTTGCGAAGCGAACCGCCGTGACGCAAAATGGAGCCGGTTAGCAGTCGGAGAGCTTGAGTGCTAACGCTTTCGCGTGAAGGACCTCGCCTTGCCGCACCCGTTTCGGCTGGGCACGTAAAGGAGAGCGCATGCCGGTCTACGAGTACGCCTGCACCGAGTGCGGACAACGACTCGAGGCGCGCCAGAACTTCACCGACGAGGCGCTCACGACGTGCCCCGCATGCGGTGGTCGCTTGCGCAAACTGCTGAGCCCCGTCGGAGTGGTCTTCAAGGGATCCGGCTTCTACCGCAACGACAGCCGCGGTAAGCCTCCAAGCGAAGGGGCGGCAGCTGGTTCAGGCGGCGACAAGGCGTCGGCCGCGTCTGATGGTGCTGGCGACTCTGCGGGCTCGGCAGGCGACAAGGCGCCGAGCGCTCCGAGCCCTGCGACGTCCTCGAGTACCGGCAACGGCGCCGCCAAGACTCCTTCCGCTTCAACCCGCAACGTCGGCACCTCGAGCTCGGGCTCTCCTTCTGGCGACTGATCCGCCGGTCCCTCGCAACCAGGTTGTGGACGACGGCCCCGAGCCAACACCCTTTGTTCCTACGCTGAGGCGATGACCGGATGGGAGCGCCTCGTACGCCGTTTGCGCCGCGCATATCTGCGCTTTCGTCGTCCGCTCGCGGCGGTCCTGGCCGGTGCCGCCGTGTTGGCCGTCGCCCGCATCGCTGCTCCAGCACCTGCAGACTCCGTTCCGGTCGTCGTTGCGGCTCACGACCTCAACGGCGGCGTCAAGCTGACTCCTGGCGATGTAGGCGTCGAGACGCTGCCCACCGGGCTTGCTCCGAGCAGCAGCTACTCGACAGCGCATGAGGTCATCGGTGCCGTCCTCGCTGCCCCGATGCGTGCGGGAGAGCCGCTGACCGACCGGCGGCTGCTGGGTCGACCACTCATCGCCGGCTACGGTGCCGGCTTGGTCGCTGCACCGGTGCGCATCCAAGACTCTGATGTCGTCGCACTCTTGGAGACCGGGAGCTCGATCGACGTCTACGCCGCCTCGTCGGCCCAGGGACCAGCGACGCTCGTCGCGAGCGCTGCACCGGTGGTGATGGTGCCGCGGGTCGCTGCGGACGGACAAACCGGGGCCCTCGTCGTGCTAGCGGTCAGTCCCGACGACGCAGCGCGGCTCGCCGCCGCCAGCGCAACCGCCCCGCTTACGGTGACCCTTCGGGGCTGACGGCCGAAGTAGCGCGCGGACTCAGCCGTGATGGGGCGGGACGTCGCGCCGCAATTCCTCGTCGCGGTCGTCGGCCGCATCGCCCCCCTCCAGGGGACTCTCGTCGCTCGACGTAGCGGGAAGAACGTCGCCGAACGGGTCGCTGTGAAAAGCAGCCGGCTGCTCAGTAGCCCGCTCTTCTGCAGAGCGCCGAGGCGTCACCACGGCGAACCCAGAGAGCGACTCATGGGCTCATCGTAGAACCGAAGTCGCACGTCGACAGGCGGACAGGTGATCCACCACAATCCCTGCATGCCCTCCCCCCGCGCCGGACAGCCGGCGCAACCCGAGGATCTGATCGACGTCGATGCGGTGGTCGCGGCCTACTACGACCTCACGCCCGACCCCGGTGTTCCAAGTCAACGCGTGACCTTCGGTACGTCGGGTCACCGCGGCGCCAGCCTCGACGCCGCCTTCAACGATGTCCACATCGCCGCCACGACCCAGGCGATCTGCGAGTACCGCGCAGCTGCCGGCATCGACGGGCCACTGCTGATCGGGCGTGACCCGCACGCGCTCTCGCTCCCCGCCTGGCAGACCGCCTTGGAGGTGCTCGCCGGGAACGGCGTCACGGCTCTCATCGACAGCCGGGACGGTTACACACCAACACCGGCGGTTTCGCATGCCATCTTGGCGTTGAACGGGCTGCACATGGGAGGCGAAGTCGACGGAATCGTCGTCACCCCTTCACACAACCCACCCCGAGACGGCGGTTTCAAGTACAACCCACCGCATGGCGGGCCGGCCGGCACAGACATCACCAGCCAGGTCGAGCGGCGCGCCAACGACCTGCTCGGAGCCAAGCTCGACGGTGTGCTGCGGGTGAGTCCCGAGCAGGCACTGGCCAGCAGCGAGCGCTACGACTTCCTCGAGCACTACGTCAGTGATCTGGTCAACGTTGTGAACGTCGAGGCGATCCGCTCCGCCGGAGTCCGCATCGGCGCCGATCCCCTCGGTGGGGCAAGCGTGGCCTACTGGGCGGCCATCGCCGATCGCTTCGACCTCGACCTGACGGTCGTCAACACCACTGTCGACCCGACGTGGCGGTTCATGACGCTGGACACCGATGGCAAGATTCGCATGGACTGCTCCTCCCCCAACGCGATGGCCACCCTGATCGCGGCGCGCGACAAATACGACATCGCCACCGGCAACGATGCCGACAGCGACCGGCACGGAATCGTCACCCCGGATGCGGGACTGATGAACCCGAATGCGTTCCTCGCCGTAGCGATTGGCTACCTGTTCGCCTCTCGCGACGGTTGGCCGGGAGGTGCAGCCGTGGGCAAGACCCTCGTCAGCTCCTCGATGATCGACCGAGTCGCCGGCGAGATCGGCCGTGACTTGCTGGAGGTGCCGGTCGGTTTCAAGTGGTTTGTGCCGGGGCTGCTCGACGGGAGCGTCGGCTTCGGAGGCGAGGAATCCGCCGGGGCATCCTTCCTCCGCCACGACGGCACGACCTGGACCACCGACAAGGACGGCATCATCGCTGCCCTCTTGGCGAGCGAAATCCTTGCCGTTACCGGCCGGTCCCCCAGCCAGCAGTACGCCGACCTCGTCGCGCGACACGGCGACCCTGCATACGCCCGCATCGACGCTCCGGCCGACCGTTCGCAAAAGGCCAAGCTCGCAAGACTCTCCCCGTCCGACGTAGCTGCTGACACGGTGGCCGGAGAGCAAGTCGTCGCTACCCTGACCACCGCGCCGGGCAACGGTGCGCCGATCGGCGGGCTCAAGGTGGTGACGGAGTCGGCATGGTTCGCGGCGCGCCCGTCAGGCACCGAAGACGTCTACACGATCTACGCGGAGTCGTTCCGCGGCCCTGAGCACCTCGCGCGCGTGCAAGAGGAGGCACAAGCCGTGGTCACGGCAGCGTTGAGCTGACGACCGGGCCGACAATTCCTCAACGCCAGTCGGGCGTCACTTCTTGCAGGTCGGCGTACCCGATCCCGGCAAGTCCAGACCGGGTGGCGGCAGCGTCGCCCACCACGAGCACGGTCAGCGACCGGGGATCTATGACGTCGGCATAGGCAGCGTTCGCCTGGGCAGTCGTCACCTCCGTGATGCGGCGCAGATTGGCATCGACGTGATCCAGCGGAAGCTGCTGCGCAAGCAGCAGCTCAACCCGCCCGGAGACCGCTTCGGCTCGCTCGTACCCCAACGGCGCCGACGAAGTGACCGCCCGCACTCCCGTCGCCACCTCGTCATCGGTCAGGGTTCCGGCGGCATCGGTGACCAGTCCGAGCAGGTCAGTGATCGCCTCGGCGGTCGAGGGCGTGTTGACGGCGGTGGACACCGAGAACACGCCGGCGTGACTGGAGCTCTCGAGCATCGACGTCGCTCCATAGGTGAAGCCCTTCTCCTCCCGGAGCACCGTGTTGATCCGCGAAGAGAAGCTCCCTCCGACGGCATGGTTCGCCACGAACAGCGCCGGCCAGCGGGCATCGGCCCGCGTGATGCCGGGACCTGCCACCCGAACCGTCGACTGCGGCGCGTCCGGCCAGTCGAGCAACAGCAGCTGCGCGGTGCCGGCGACCGATAGCTCCTCTGCCGGTACGCCGGACACTCCCCTCTTGCTCCATGCCCCGAACGCGCCGGCGGCCAGCTCCTCGACCGCAACAGCGTCGAAGTCGCCCGCTAGCACGAGCGTCGCCGACTCTGGGCCGAGAACTGACCGGGCGTACTCCGCCACATCAGCTCTGGTGATGGCGGCCACCGTCTGCGCACTGCCTCCCACCGGACGGGCTGCGCGCGCAGACCCGAACAGCGCAGCGTTGAGCTGTTCGTTCGCCACATGCTGGGGATAGGCGTGCGCCTGATCGATCTCCTGCAGCCGGAGCGCCTGCTCGTGTGCCACCTCGGCTTCCTCGAGCGCCGGCTTGGCGACCGCATCGGCCATGAGCTGCAGTGCGCGATCAAGGTGCCGAACTGGAACGGTGAACCGTATGACGAACGCATCGAGCGACGCCGACGCCTCGAGCTCCGCACCGTTCGCGGCCAGCTGATCAGCGAACTCTTCCGCACTCAGCTCGTCGGTACCCCGGGTGAGGCTGCGGGCCGTGAGCTCAGCGACTCCCTCGATGTCGGCCCGCTCGACTCGCAAAGGAACGTCGAAGACCAGGGACGCGGAGGCGACGTACTGGCCCGGACAGTGGTAGGTCAGCACGCGCAGGTTGTTGCTCAGCCGGCTTTCCCGGTATGCCGGAAAGCTCCACCGCGTCAGCTCGCTGACCGGCGGTTGGGTTTGGACGGTGGTCATGCCGCCGCCTCCTCGCCCTCAGGCAGGACCCGCACCTGCGCGTTCAGCGTGGGTACCAACCAGTGCTCCGCTGCTGCCCGCACCTCGGCTGCGGTGATCGAGCGCACGAGCGGGAGGCGATCGTTGATCACCTCCGGGTCGTCGAACAGCAAGGCAGCTCCGGACAAGGCGTCGGCGCGTCCGCCAGCCGTGCCCATTTCATCGAGCCACTCCCGCTCCGCCTGAGCCCGCACGACTGCCAGCTCGAGCTCGGTCGGCCCATCGGCGGCCAGCCGGTGCAGTTCTTGCTCGATGCCGCTGACGACGGTGTCGAGGTCGTGGCCGGGAACGGCGCGCACCGAACCCACCACCAACGAGTTGCCGGCGATGAGGGGGTTGATACCGACTGACGTCGCTGTCGCGACCTCGTCACCCCGGACCAATCGTCGGTGTAGACGGCTCGTCTCGCCTTCCCCGAGAACGCTGCTGGCGAGCGCGGCGGCCGCGAGCTCGCGCGAATCTGGGGCATCGGCGGGCAGCCGTCCGGCGAACCACACCGCGGCACCCGGGACGTCTTCTCTGTACTCGACCCGGTCGGCGGAGAGTAACGGCGCCAGCTCCGCAGGCAGCTCGCGCTTCGGGGCGTCGCCGGCGGCGATTGCGCCGAAGTAGCGCTCGGCCTTCCCGAATGCCTCGTCGGCGGCGACGTCTCCCACAACCGACAGCACCGCGTTGTTGGGCATGTAGTAGCGACTGTGAAAGGCGCTCACGTCAGCCAGCGTCGCCTGCTCGAGGTGACCCATGTCGCCGATCGGCAGATGGCCGTACGGATGATCGGCCGTGAAGACAAGCGGCAGCAGCTTTTCGAACACGGTGCCGTAGGGAACGTTGTCCATCCGCTGGCTGCGCTCTTGCGCCACGACGGCGACCTGATTGTCGAAGTTCTTCTGAGTCAACACTTCGTCGAGAAATGCCATTCGATCGGCTTCCAGCCAGAGGGCCAGGTCAAGCACTCCGGCGGGCATCGCCTCGAAGTAATTGGTGCGGTCGAACGATGTGGTGGCGTTGAGCGAAGCGCCGTGGCCCTGCAACAGCGCGAAGTGCTCACCCGGCCCGACCGAGCGCGAGCCTTGGAACATCAGGTGCTCGAACAGGTGGGCGAACCCCTGCCGCTGGGGCTCTTCGTGGCGCGAACCGACGTCGTACCAGAGGTTGACCGCAACGACTCCCAGCCCCGGTGATGGACTTACCACCACCCGAAGCCCGTTCTCGATCGTGCGGCTGGCGATGTCGTACGTCGCGTCGACTGTCACCGGGGAAATGTACCTGGGGCGCAGCGGGGCGGCCCCGGTCGTTGGCTGGCGCTCGGTTCGCACCATTTTCTCCCGGCAGATAGTGTGGGCGTCGTGGGGAAACATGCGTCGCGGGTATCCGTGGTGAAATCTGCGTCACGGGTCACCGTGGGTAAGCATGTATCACGGACCGCCATCGGGAAACACGCGTCACAGGGCGGCCTGCGGCGGCGTGCGCTGCTGCTCGCTGTGGGTGGGTTGCTCCCAGCATCCGTGGCGGCGGCTCAGGCCCAGCCGGTTCTCGCACCGTCGGCGGCGCCTCCACCCCGGATGGCAGTGATCCCGCCACCGCCTGGCACCATGGTGCGGGCGTCCTCGCAGCACCAGACACTGACCGTTGCTTCGCAGGTAAGCACAACGCACCGCTCGAAGCCCGTCGTAGTTGCGGCGCCGGCGAAGCGGGTGCGTCAGGTCAGCGCCAACACCCGCTATGAGGTGCCGCTCGTGGCCCTACAGGCCTACCGCAATGCCGCCAACGTGCTCGGCAAGAGCGCACCCGCCTGCCACCTGAGTTGGCCGATGCTCGCTGCGATCGGTCAAGTGGAGTCCAACCACGGCCGCTTCGGCGGCGCTGTGGTGCTCGCCGATGGCACCACATCGCCGTCGATCGTCGGCCCGGCGCTCGACGGCCGAGGTAGGGTGCAGCGGGTCAGGGACACTGACAACGGCAAGCTCGACGGCGACAAGACGTGGGATCGTGCGGTCGGCCCGATGCAGTTCCTGCCGTCGACCTGGGCAGTAGTCGGCGTCGACGGGGACGCTGACGGCGTACGCAACCCCAACGACATCAACGATGCGGCGCTTGCCGCGGGGACATATCTGTGTGCCGGATCCGGTGATCTGCGCTCGGCTGGACAAGCTCGAGCGGCGGTCTACCGCTACAACCACTCCAAG
>JBBPZH010000064.1:0-5439 GCA_038198965.1 Propionibacteriales bacterium | reverse complement strand
TGGCGAGCGTGGGCGCGGGCGGATCAGTTAAGTTTCGCTACCCCGGTTTCGGCGCGGAGGCAGTCGCCTACCACGCCGGATGGGAGCTACAGCGTCGGCTGCACGAACAGCGGGTGCGCGATGAGATCGACGACACCGTCGTGCTGTTGGAGCACCAAGCAGTCTATACGGCGGGTAAACGCACCGCCCCGCAGGAGCTCCCGGTCGACGGCACACCGGTCGTCGAGGTCGACCGCGGAGGCAAGATCACCTGGCATGGTCCCGGTCAGCTCGTTGGCTACCCCATCACCAAGCTGCCGTCCCACGTCTACGTCGTCGACTACGTACGTCGCTTGGAGCAAGCGCTCATCTACGCGTGCGCCGACCTGGGTGTCGTCACGGGTCGGGTGCCGGGCCGCAGCGGTGTCTGGCTGGCCTCAGCCGGTCCCCTGCCGGAGCGCAAAGTGGGCGCCATCGGGGTGCGCATCTCGCGCGGTGTGACGATGCACGGGTTCGCCCTCAACTGCGACTGCGGGCTCGCCGGTTTCGACGCGATCGTCCCCTGTGGCATCACCGATGCTGATGTCACGACCCTGAGCCGCGAGCTCGGTCGCCAGGTGACGGTTCAGGAGGCGGTTCCGCTCGTGGAGCGGCACCTGACCGAGTTGATGAGCTGGGCGCCGTACTCGATGGACAGCGCCGCCCGGCGGCTGGTGAGCGAAGCGGTCCGAGTCTGACGTCGCTCAAGCGACGTGCCGCTCGGAATGTCGTCCAAGGGAACCCACGCTCGGGACGTCGACCCGTTGCGCTCCAGCACCGCCGAAAGCAGCCGAACGCACCCCGTAGGCTGGCGAATGTGACGATCGCTCCCGAGGGCCGCCGCATGCTTCGCCTGGAGGTGCGCAATGCCGAGACGCCGATCGAGAAGAAACCGGCTTGGATCAAGACCCGAGCGAAGCTCGGACCGGAGTACCAGCAACTGCAAGCGCTGGTGAAGACCGAGGGCTTGCACACCGTCTGCCAAGAGGCTGGCTGCCCCAACATCTTCGAGTGCTGGGAGGACCGCGAGGCGACGTTCCTCATCGGCGGTGACCAGTGCACGCGCAGATGCGACTTCTGCCAGATCGACACCGGGAAACCCGAGCCGCTCGACCCCGATGAGCCGTTGCGGGTGGCCGAGAGCATCCGCACGATGCAGCTGCGGTACGCCACGGTCACCGGCGTCTGCCGCGATGACCTCGCTGACGAGGGCGCCTGGCTGTACGCCGAGACGATTCGCAAGATCCACGAGCTTAACCCCGGCGTCGGAGTGGAGATGCTTGCGCCGGACTTCAGCGGCAACCCGGCGCACCTGCAACAGCTCTTCGACGCGGCACCAGAGGTGTTCGCGCACAACATCGAGACGGTCCCCCGGATCTTCCGACGCATCCGGCCCGGCTTCCGCTACGAACGCTCCTTGGCCGTGCTGGAGGCGGGTCGAGTCGCCGGTTTGGTGACCAAATCCAACCTCATTTTGGGGATGGGCGAGACACGTGAGGAGATCACGGATGCGTTGCGCGACTTGCGCTCGGTGGGGACGGACCTCGTGACGATCACCCAGTACCTTCGACCGTCGCTTCGGCATCACCCGATCGAGCGCTGGGTCAAGCCGGAGGAGTTCGTCGAGCTACAGGACGAGGCCCTCGCTCTGGGTTTTACGGGGGTGATGAGCGGTCCGCTGGTGCGGTCGTCGTACCGTGCGGGCAGGCTCTACCACCAGGCGCTCGAAGCACGAGCCGATCTCGGCGTACGCCGCTGAGTTGTCGACGGGTGCTCCGGCTCCCTGCTTGACGACGGCAAACCGAAGGAGCAGATCGCACCTCATGGCGCGCAGCAAAGACAAGGCCAAGAAGCAGGGCAGCCTCAGCAAGCTCCTGGCCGCGTATCGCATGACGAAAGAGCACGACAAGCGCGTCGGCTTGGTGTGTCTCGCTTGGTTCGTTGGCGTCGCCGTGGTCGTCGGCGTGATCGTCGGGCTGCTGATCCACTGGCTGGCGGGTGTGATCGTCGGCGTGCCCGCCGGGCTGCTGGCGGCGCTGGTGGTGTTCGGCCGGCGAGCTGAAAGGACGGCGTACGCGCAAGTCGAGGGGCGACCTGGCGCTGCTGTTGCCGCCCTCAACGTATTGCGCCGCGGTTGGCAGGTGCAGCCGGCCATCGCGGTCACCAAGAACCAGGACCTCGTGCACCGGGTGGTGGGGCGTCCCGGGGTCATCTTGGTGGGAGAGGGCAATCCCGGACGGGTGCGCAACCTGTTGGCCGCGGAGAAGCGGAAGCACGCGAGAGTGGTCGGGGACGCACCCATCTACGACCTGGTAGCAGGAGAAGGCGGTGCCGACGCGATCCCGGTCAAGCTGCTCACCAAGCACATTATGAAGCTTCCCCGCAACATCGCTCCCGCTGAGGTCACCGACCTGCTGCAGCGGCTGAAGGCGCTCGACGCGATGCGCCCTCAGATGCCCGTGCCGAAGGGGCCGATGCCGACGAGCGCTAGGCAGGCACGCTCTGCAATGCGCGGCTCCTCGATCAAGGGCCGCTGACGCCCGGTCGGCCTCAGCGTTGCAAGGCAATGGAGTCGACCGCGATGTCGTGCAGGCCTTGGCGGTCGCGGTTGTAGATCACCGGAGGGACCACTGCGCAGATCAGCAACGTGCGCACCAAGGCCCGCAGCAGGTCGAGCGGCCGGCCGGAGGTTCGGCGTACGGTCACCCGGCAGATCAGCTGGCCGGCCGAACCACCAAGCAGTGTGGTCAACACCCACACCTCCACCGCAAAGATCGCGAGCGTCGTCCACTGGCCCGTGCTCGAGCCCGACCACGCGCTGCTGCCGGTGAAGACGCTGGTCACCAATAACGACAGCACCCAGTCGATGCACAACGCGCCGACCCGGCGACCCCAACCGGCGACCGCCCCGGTTCCGCTCCGCGGAAGACCGCGTCGGGCACCGGGGTAGTCCTCGGAAGCCTCTGCCGCGGGGACGCTGGTGGCGCCTCCTGGGCGCCGCTTCGAGCCGCCCGGCGGCATCCCCGAGCCAGCCGCGAAGTTCACGCGCGGCAACGTAACACGCCCGAAACACAGCAGACACGGCGGGGAAATCGGGCGCCCGTAGCGTAGGCGGACAAGAGAACGACCGGCCGCGCTGGGCCGGCCGACAGGCTAGGAGGATCGATGTTTGCCGACCGCGATGAGCTGCTGAGCTTCGTCCGAGACGAAGGCGTCGAGTTCATCGACGTACGCTTTTGCGACCTGCCGGGGGTCATGCAGCATTTCACGGTGCCGGTGTCGTCGTTCGGGCCGCAGGTCTTCGACGAGGGACTGAACTTCGACGGTTCGTCGATCCGGGGCTTCCAGGCGATCCACGAGTCCGACATGTCGCTGTTCCCTGACCCGACGACGGCGTACCTCGATGCGTTTCGGAGCGACAAGACGTTGGTGGTCAACTTCTTCATCCACGACCCGTTGACCGGTGAGGCGTACAGCCGCGATCCACGCAACATTGCCCGCAAGGCGCAGGCGTACCTAAAGAGCACCGGCATCGGAGACACGGCGTACTTCGCACCGGAGGCGGAGTTCTACGTCTTCGACGACGTGCGCTTTGAGACGAAGCAGAACACCGGCTTCTACTCGATCGACTCGGTCGCCGGCGCCTGGAACACCGGGCGCGAGGAAGTCGGTGGGAACCGCGGCTACAAGGTCAAGTACAAGGGCGGCTACTTTCCGGTGCCCCCGGTCGACCACTTCGCCGATCTGCGGGCGGAGATATCCCGGGAACTCGAGGCGACCGGCCTCGTCGTCGAACGCCAACACCACGAGGTCGGGACGGCTGGCCAGGCGGAGATCAACTTCCGGTTCGACGACCTCATCACGACCGCCGACAACGTCATGAAGTTCAAGTACATCGTCAAGAACGTCGCGTGGCGCAACGGCAAGACCGCTACCTTCATGCCTAAGCCGATCTTCGGCGACAACGGTTCGGGCATGCACTGCCACCAGTCGCTATGGGCCGACGGCGAGCCGCTGTTCTACGACGAGGGCGGGTACGCCGGCCTGTCCGACACCGCCCGCTACTACCTCGGTGGCCTGCTGGCGCACGCCCCGTCGCTGTTGGCCTTCACCAACCCAACCGTGAACTCCTACCACCGGTTGGTTCCCGGGTTCGAAGCGCCGGTCAACCTGGTCTACAGCCAGCGCAACCGGTCGGCGTGCATCCGCATCCCCATCACCGGGACGAGCCCCAAGGCGAAGCGGATCGAGTTCCGCTGCCCCGACCCGTCGGCCAACCCGTACCTGGCGTTCTCAGCCATGCTGCTCGCCGGCCTGGACGGCATCCGCAACAAGATCGAGCCGCCCCAGCCGATCGACAAGGACCTCTACGAGCTGCCCCCGGACGAACATGCGGATGTCGCGACAGTGCCGGGGACGCTGACCGAGGTGCTCGATACCTTGGAGTCCGATCACGAGTACTTGCTCGAAGGTGACGTGTTCACGCCTGACCTCATCGAGACGTGGGTCGACTACAAGCGCGAATTCGAAGTGCTCCCCGTGTCACTACGGCCCCACCCCCACGAGTTCGAGCTCTATTACGACATCTAGTCCGTGCATGCCGTCTGACCTGCGGTTATATGTTGAGCGGAAGCCTCTAGTCCGCAGATAGTCCGCAAGAAGCTTGCGCCACGCGCGCCGAGAACACGGCTTCGACGGCTGCTCGGGTGCTGTCGTCGGTGTCCGGCCACAGATGCCCGTACGTATCGAGCGTCGTCTTGGCTGATGCATGACGGAGCCTTGCCTGTACCACCTTCACGTCGGTGCCCGAGGCGATAAGCAAGGACGCGAAGTAGTGCCGCAGGTCCTGGTATCGGAAGCCCTCGGGGAGTCCGGTGACGTTGGCCCTGGCCCGCCTCATTGCCCGTTCGAGCGTCCACGGCGCGAGCTGCTGCCCCCATTCGTTGGTGAGCAGTGTCTCGGCTCGCCGGCTCGCCACGTGCGCCGACAACTGGGCGGACAGCGATGCCGGTATCGGGATGGAGTTCCGTGATGTGTCCGTCTTGAGCGGCTGGGCCGGGTACTGCACGGCCGGATGGATGATGCCTCGCATGAAGTCGACGTCGCTGACCCGGAGCCCGCACGTCTCAGCGAGCCGCAGACCGGCGAACGCGCCCAACAGGACAGCAGCGCTCAGGTGCTCGGGGAACACGTCGTGCAGCGCCCACACTTGCTCTGTGGTGGCCACGTAAGGCCGCTGCGTGCCCTGGCCGGGCGAGGTTCGCCGGGAGCATGGTGAGCGCGGCACTAGGCCGTCGTGCACGGCGTCGGAGAACACCTGGGCGAGCCGGGAATGCAGCGCGTAGACGTAGGAGTCGGCCGCTCCCTCAGCCTTGAGCTGCGCGGTCCAGCCGCGCACATGGGAGGGCCGCACGTCCGCTA
>JBBPZH010000063.1:0-26247 GCA_038198965.1 Propionibacteriales bacterium | reverse complement strand
TTCCTCTACCTGACCGCCATGGGCGTCGGCTTGGGTGGCTATGTCGACCGCGACGCCGGCTCGTCCGCGCTCGGCGGAGTGACCTACCTGGCTTTCATCGCGCCCGGCCTGCTCGCGACCACGGCGATGCAGACGGGAGTGCTCGAGTCGACCTATCCGGTGATGGCGGGCTTCAAGTGGCACCGCTTCTATTTCTCGATGGCGGCCACTCCGCTCAATGCCGCTGACATCTTGCTCGCCCAGCTGGGGTTCATCGCCTTCCGCGTCGCGCTTGCCTGCGGAGTCTTCCTCGGGGTCATGGCGCTCTACGGCGCCGTCCACAGCTGGTTGGGCGGCATCCTCGCCGTGTTCGTGGCGGTCCTCCTCGGACTTGCGTACGCCGCTCCCATCGCCGGACTTGCTGCTCGGCTGAAGAACGAGAGCGGCTTCTCACTGATCTTCCGGCTCGGGCTGCTGCCGATGTTCCTCTTCAGCGGTGCCTTCTTCCCCATCAGCCAGCTGCCCACCGCCGTCGCGTGGTTGGCCTATGTCACGCCGATCTGGCACGGCGTCGACCTCAGCCGAATGCTGACCTTGGGGCACGTCGATGTTTGGCCGGCGGTCGGCCATGCCGCTTACATCCTCGCGTGGCTGGTCGCAGGCTGGGTTTACGCGCTCATCGGGTTCCACCGCCGGCTGGTCCAGTGAGCGGCGACGTCGCGGCCCGGGGCGAGGTGACGCGGTGACGGCAACGAGTTCCACGCCACCGGCGCCAGGTGTGCTCGGACTGCGGATTGCGCCCGTCTTCGCAGGCCGCTCCTGGCGGATGGTTGAGCGCAACTACTTGGTCTACCGGCACGGTTGGGTCGTGTTTGTCACCGGCATGCTCGAGCCGGTCTTCTACCTGCTCTCAATCGGCCTAGGCGTCGGCGCCCTGGTCGGCAACTTCACCCTCGCTGGTGGCCGCACCGTGGGCTATCTCGAGTTCGTGGCTCCGGCCATGCTGGCGGCTTCGGCGATGAATGGTGCGTTGTTCGACTCGACGTACAACATCTTCTTCCGCATGAAGTACGCCAAGCTCTACGACGCCATCCTCGCGACGCCGCTAGGACCCAACGACGTGGCGAGGGGTGAGATCACCTGGGCACTCTTGCGAGGCGCTGCGTACTCGGCGGTGTTCATCGTCGTCATGGTCGTAATGGGTCTCGTGCAATCGTGGTGGATGGTGCTGGCGCTTCCAGCGACGTTGCTCATCGGGTTCGGCTTCGCCGGGGCTGGCATGGCCCTGACCACCTGGATGCGCAGCTGGCAGGACTTTGAGTTCGTGCAGCTGGCTATCGCCCCGATGTTCCTGTTCTCAGCAACGTTCTATCCGTTGTCGGCGTATCCCGGATCCGTGCAGACAGTTGTTCGGTGGACACCGCTCTACCAAGGCGTCGTCCTCACGCGGAGCATGGCGCTGGGAACCATGGGGTGGGATGCCGTGATCGCGGTCGTCTACCTGAGTGCGCTCGGGCTGATCGGCGTCTACGTCGCGTCCCGGCGCCTGGGCATCCTGCTGCTCAAGTGACGCCGATTCACTGACGCAGTTGCCGGTCGGCGGGGGCGACCGAGCGGCCAAACGGCCAAGCGGCAGGTAGGCGGAGCGGCCGAGCGGCAGGTGGGCGGAGCGGCCGAGCGGCAGGCTGGTGGAGCGTCAGCGTCCCGGAGCGTCGGCCAGCCTGATGCGGAGCCGACGGAACCCCTTGCCCTTGTTCTCGATCTTGGTGACCGCGATGTCGCCGATGGCGCGAGTGGAGGCAACGTGCGTGCCGCCGTCCGCCTGGGTGTCCAGACCGACGATGTCGACGATGCGCACGACCTCGAGGTCCGGCGGTAGCAGGTTGCTCGCGGTGCGGATGATGTCGGGAATCGCGAACGCCTCGTCGCGTGGCAGGTTGACGACCTGGATGACCCGGTCTGCGGCGACTTCCGCCGCACAGGCGGCGGCAACGTCCTCCTTGAAGCCGGGCGGTACCTCCGACAGCCCGAAGTCCATGCGGGCCTCGCCTGGCTCCATGTTGCCGCCGGTCACCAACGCGCCGTAGTCACGGAACACCACGCCCGACAAGAGGTGGAGAGCGGAGTGCGTGCGCATCAACGTCGACCGACGCTCGTCGTCGAGAGCACCGCGCACTTGGCTTCCGACCGGAGGCAGCGGGTCTCCCTCGGCAGGCTGCAGATAGAGGTCGTCACCGATCCGTGCGCCGGCGATGCGCGTCTGTACGCCGCCCCACAGCAGCACGCCGTGATCAGGCGGCTGGCCGCCGCCGCCGGGATAGAACGCGGATCGGTCCAAGACGATGCCGGTTTTGGGGTTGCTGTCGAGCACCGTAGCGTCCCAGGTACGCAGCGTCTGGTCGCCCAGCTCGAGCCGGTGGGTGCGTCCGGGCCCGTGTGCGTGCATGCGGCGGAGTGTACGGCGCCGCCGCCGGCGTTCGCGGTGTCCCCTGAAGAACGCTGACCGGGAGCGCTGGCGGTGGTTTGCCGCGGTGACAAGATTGCCGGCGTGCGGCATACGGAGTTTTGGGCTCGGATGGAGCGCGCGCTCGGCCCTGGATATGCCCGCACCTGGGCGCGTGAGCACGTCATCACCGCGCTGGGTGACCGCACGGTGCAGCAGGCGCTCGATGCCGGCGAGGAACCCAAAGCGGTGTGGAGAAGCGTCTGGGAAACCCTCCGCTTGCCGGCTCGGGAACGCTGAACCGCGGTTAAGTCTTGAGATCGCTTGAACGGTTGCTTGGCGGCGCGCAGCGGGTCGAGCATTCCGCGATAGCTGTTGCGGCGTGTCTCATTGGTTCGAACACGTGTTCGCACCTAGCGTGGTCCCCAACAGCGTAAACGGAAGCCCTTCGTCCACAGCACCGAATCTTCCAGCAATTCTGTCGGTGGCCGCGACTAGCTTCCTTCCGACAACCAATTCGGGTCCCCGACCCGCTGATGTGATGGATGGCGCACATGGTGGCAGCAGCAGACCGCTTCAAGGCACTCGACAACGCGCTTGCGCAGATCGAGCGATCCCACGGCAAGGGGTCGGTGATGCGACTTGGCGACCAGGGTCGCGCACCTGTCGAGGTGATCCCGACTGGGTCGATCTCGCTCGACATCGCGCTGGGCATCGGTGGGCTGCCGCGCGGCCGGGTGGTGGAGATCTACGGGCCGGAGTCGTCCGGCAAGACGACGGTGGCGCTGCATGCCGTGGCCAACGCGCAGCGCGCGGGTGGCATCGCGGCGTTCATCGACGCCGAGCATGCACTTGACCCCGACTATGCGCAGAAGCTTGGCGTCGATACCGACGCACTGCTGGTGTCGCAGCCCGACAGCGGTGAGCAGGCGCTGGAGATCGCGGACATGCTGATCAGGTCGGGCGCTCTCGACGTCATCGTGATCGACTCCGTGGCAGCGCTTGTGCCCCGGGCTGAGATCGAGGGTGAGATGGGCGACTCGCACATGGGTCTGCAGGCGCGTCTGATGAGCCAGGCGCTCCGCAAGATCACCGGCGCCTTGAGCAACTCGGGCACGACGGCGATCTTCATCAATCAGCTCCGCGAAAAAATAGGTGTGATGTTTGGATGCCTTTCATATGGAAGCAGGGTCGTCCTTGCCGATGGCTCAACGGAGAAGATCGGGAAGATCGTCAACCAGAGGTTGCCGGTCGAAGTCTTGTCCTACGACCCTGCCAACGATCAAGTCATTCCACGGAAGGTCGTTAACTGGTTCGACAACGGAGTGACCGAGCGCTTCCTACAGTTCACGGTGGAGAAGTCGAGCGGCAACGGAAGGTCGCAATTTGCGGCCACGGAGAATCACCTGGTCCGAACCCCAGGCGGATGGCGACAAGCCGGTGAGCTGAGGGTAGGCGACCGGGTGATGGCAGCTGAGCAGCATCGACTCAGCGAGCAGCAGTGGCAAGTGGTGCTGGGTTCGCTTCTCGGCGACGGCAATCTCTCCCCGAACCGCCGCGACCGCAATGGCGTCCGATTCCGGCTCGGCCACGGTGCAAAACAGGTGTCTTACCTGGACTGGAAGGTGTCGTTACTCGCGAACATCCCCTCCTCACGTCGGACGGACCCCCGTGGTGCAGCCTTCGCCGATTTCCAGGCGCTTCCCGAGCTAGCCGAGTTGCAGCGAGCCGTCTACTTCGGTGACGGCAAGAAGACCGTCACCGAGGACTACCTCAAGGCGATGACGCCGTTGGCGCTGGCCATCTGGTTCATGGACGACGGGTGCTTCGTCAACAGATCCAAGGGCGTGCAGGCGCGCACGCAAGGCGGCAGCGGCCGTGTTGAATTCTGCGTCGAAGCTCTTTCGGAGGGTTCTCGAGACAGACTCGTCGCTTACCTTCGCGACACGCATGGCCTTGATGTCGCCTGGCGACGCAGTGGAGCCGCGCGTAAGGCGGTCTTGAAGTTCAAGACAGCGTCTTCGGCGCGGTTCCTTGAAATGGTCGCCCCCTACGTCCATCGCTCGATGGACTACAAGCTCTTGCCTCGGCTCCGTGGATGCTTCGATGTCGAACCGCAGTTCGTTGACCCGGTGATGCAGCCCGTGCCGGCTCGTGTCCTTGACGTCCACGTCAAGCCTCCGACTCGCTCGATGCACCGTTTCGACATCGAGGTCGAGGGCAGCCACAACTACTTTGCAGACGGCGTGATGGTGCACAACAGCCCTGAGACGACGACGGGTGGTCGGGCACTCAAGTTCTACGCGTCAGTGCGACTCGACGTGCGTCGGATCGAAAGCCTCAAAGACGGCGCCGACTTCGTCGGCAACCGCACGCGGGTCAAGGTGGCGAAGAACAAGGTGGCCCCGCCGTTCAAGCAGGCGGAGTTCGACATCATGTACGGCCAGGGCATCAGCCGTGAGGGCGGCCTTATCGATGTGGGCGTTGACGCCGGTCTCGTGCGCAAGGCGGGCGCTTGGTTCACCTACGAGGGCGACCAACTGGGCCAAGGCAAGGAGAACGCGCGTGCGTTCCTGCGCGACAACCCTGACCTGGCGAACGAGCTGGAGAAGCGCATCCTTGAAAAGCTCGGTATCGGTGCGACAGTGGAGGAGCCAGCGCCTCCAACGGAGCCCACTGACGTCGACTTCTGATGGCTCGGCGTCGTCGGCCCCAGCACGAACCCGACCCGACCGAGCGCGACCTCGGCCCGGTGGCCGACCCGGAGGCAGTCGCTCGCACCATCGTTCTCACCAAGTTGACGGCGCAAGCGCGTTCCCGGCACGAACTCGAGGAGGCGTTGGCAGTCAAAGATGTGCCGGCCGATGTTGTGACATCAGTTCTCGATCGGTTCGAAGCGCTCGGCCTGGTCGACGACACCGCCTTCGCGCAGGCATGGGTCGAGTCCCGAGTCAACAGCCGTGGCCTTTCCCGGCGCGCTCTGCGGCACGAGCTGCGGCGTAAGGGAGTGAACAACGACGTCATCGCCGAGTCACTGGAGTCGCTTGACTCCGACCAGGAGTTGGCTGCAGCTCGGCAGTTGGTTGAGCGCAAGCTCCGATCGACTCGCCAGTTGCCCGCCGACGTACGCTTCCGCCGACTCGTCGGCCTCCTCGCCCGCAAGGGCTACCCGGCGGGCTTAAGTGTGCGCGTCGTACGCCAGTCACTCGCCGACGACAGTGGGGTTGACGCATACCGCCAGCAGGCGGAAGCCGACATGCTTGACCCACTGTGACCTGCGGCTTAACGTGGCAGGAACTGAACACACCGCCGAAGGCGGTCGACAACGACAAACCGGCACTACCGACGTATCGCAAAGCACTTCACCTGGCCACCGGCCAGACCTGATGGGCATCGCGCTGAACCGCGCGAACGGACCACCTGCAGAGGAGGACGCACCACCCGCCATCGGTCTACCTGCTTCATGAGCAGACGAGCCAGCACGGCTCACGGCGCGCTGCGTGACGGGCTCGCCGTGACGTAGTCGACCCCTTCTGTGCGCAGTTTGGCGCGCACTACCTGGGTACGCCCAGGTGAGACGAAGGGAGAGGACCGATGCCCCATCCGTCTCTCATTGCGCTGGCGGTGGTTGGGGTCCTCATCGTGGTGCTGCTCATCGCCGTCTTGGTGCTGGTACGCCGCGGAGCCGGGCAGGCTCGGTTGTTGCCTCCGGTTGGCGGCAACCGGAACGCCTCAGTGGCCGAACCAGGCATGACGCTCGACCCCCTCCTGTCTCCGGGTTCCGACGCGGTGCATAGCGAAGCCGCGGCCCTTCTCCGCCAAGCCAACGACGAGGCCGAGCAGATCCGGCGGCGAGCCGAGGAGGCGACGGCAGAGTCAAGCCGCCGACAAGCCGAAGCGCTCGAGGCGCAGCGGCGCGCCGACTCTGCTACTGAACATGCCAAGTCGGTGCAGATTCAGGCGGAGGAAGAAGCGCGCCTGATCCGGCACGACCTGCAGGATCGGATGGGCGATCTTGAGCGCCGGGAGCAACGGCTGGCCGAGCGGGAGCAGCGGCTCGACGCGGACGCGTGTGAACTCGATGACAAAGCCGAAGAACTCGGCCGCCTCGATGAGTCGCTTGCCAACCAGCGGGCTCAGCTTCTTGACGTTGCAGCGGAGCGCCGGCAAAT
The DNA here is from genome assembly GCA_038198965.1 of Propionibacteriales bacterium. GTDB lineage: Bacteria > Actinomycetota > Actinomycetes > Propionibacteriales > Nocardioidaceae > JAUJOE01. The sequence continues at coordinate 19,653 of JBBPZH010000063.1, read as the reverse complement.
TCTCGAACGCACTGCGTCGCTGACCGCGGAGCAGGCCAAGGGCGAACTCATCGCGGAGATCGAGTGCGATGCCAAGCGCCGGGCTGCATTGCTCACTCGTGAGATCGAACGAGCTGCGCTCGACGAGGGAGAGTTCCGAGCCCGAAACATCCTCACGACCGTGATTCAACGGCTGGCCGCGGAGCAAACAGCCGAGACGGTTGTCTCCGTCGTCCAGCTGCCTGCCGACGACATGAAGGGTCGAATCATCGGACGGGAGGGCCGGAACATCCGGGCGTTCGAGCACATCACTGGCGTCAACCTCGTCGTCGACGACACCCCGGAAGCGGTGCTGCTGTCGTGCTTTGACCCGGTACGCCGCGAGACCGCCCGCCTGGCGTTGGAGGAGCTGGTGCTTGACGGGCGCATCCACCCGAGTCGCATCGAGGAGGTTTACGAGCGCAGCCGAGCTGAGATCGACCGCTCGTGCCGTCGAGCTGGGGAAGATGCGGTGGTCGAAGTAGGGATCACCGATTTGCACCCAGAACTGGTGTTTACGCTGGGACAGCTGCGCTACCGGACGTCGTACGGGCAGAACGTCTTAAAGCATCTCTTGGAGTCGGCTCAGGCGGCTGGTCTCATCGCTGACGAACTGGGCTTGGATCGCCGGCTCTGCATGCGGTGCGCGCTGTTGCATGACATCGGCAAGGCGCTCACTCACGAAGCAGAAGGCAGCCACGCCCGCGTCGGCGCAGACCTCGCGCGCAAATACGGCGAATCCGAGGACGTTGTCCACGCGATCGAAGCCCACCACAACGAGGTCGAGCCGCACACGCTCGAAGCCATCATCACCCAGGCTGCTGACGCCATCAGCGGCGGTCGGCCCGGCGCCCGGCGCGAGTCCTTGCAGGCGTATGTGCAGCGCTTGGAGCGCCTAGAAGAGATCGCGGGCGCGTGCGAAGGCGTCGACAAGGTGTTCGCCATGCAAGCCGGGCGAGAGATTCGCGTGATGGTGCAGCCGGACGTCGTCGACGACATCCAGGCACAGGTGCTCGCCCGCGACATCGTGAAGCAGATCGAGCACGAGCTGACCTACCCGGGACAAATCAAGGTGACGGTCATCCGAGAGTCGCGAGCCACCGAAGTCGCCCGGTAGCACCAGCGACACGACGACGACGGTTGCGGTGATAGCGCAAGAGCCACCCCGCACCTGGGACGGGCTTCACGTAGCCCCCGATCAACCCACAGGTGCCACGGTTGTTGTCCGGCGACCAGGTGCTGACGAACAGCCTGAGTTCCTGCTGCTGCACCGCAACGCGAAGGGTCCACAGTTCGAAGGGGACTGGGCGTGGACGGCGCCGGCAGGCTGCCGTCAGCCGGGAGAGGCCGTTTACCCAGGAGCCCTCCGCGAGCTGGCCGAGGAAGTCGGGTTGAGCGGTCCGCGCCCCTGGGCGGTCGACCTGTCGGCTCAACGGCGGCCCACCGGGTCTACGTGGGTGGTCTTCGCGGTCGACGTCCCAGCCGACCCCCAGGTCGAGCTCGTCGATCCGGAGCATGATCGGTTCGAGTGGCTCTCAGTGGCAGCGGCTCGTCGGCGGGTACTCCCCGAGTTCGTTGCGACGTCGCAGTTCGGCAAGGTGCACGACATTCCACCGGTAAGCCTCGCCTTCCGCCCGATGGAGCACGACGACCTTCCCCGGGTGGTGCAGTGGCAGGCAGAGCCACATGTGGCGAGGTGGTGGCATGGCGAGTGCGCGACGCTTGCAGAGGCTGTGCACAAGTACGGCGCCAGCATCGCCGGTGATGATCCCACTCGCATTTGGATGGTGATCCTTGACGGGCGTGCTGTCGGCTACCTGCAGGACTACCGAGTCAGTGACGACAGCGACTACGCCGCTTTGACAGGTCAACCAGAAGCCGTCGGGTTCGACTACCTCATCGGGGACGCAGCCGTGATCGGGCAGGGGCTGGGCACGCGCATGATCTGGGAGTTCGTTCGCGACGTGCTGATCCCCGGATATCCCGATGCGCGGACCTTCCTGGCCAGTCCCGCCGAAGGGAACGTCGCCTCACTGCGAGCGCTGGGTAAGTGCGGCTTCGCGGCCGGCCGGCGCATCGACGTACCCGCGGACGGTCGGCAGCCGGCCACGACCGAGGTCGTCTGCACGCTGGACGTCAGCCATTGGTTCGGTTAGCGACTCACGTTCGTCTCGCCCTACGAACGGCAACCGGCAGCCATCGGACCACCGGCTCATGCCCGATGCGCTCAACTCGTGCTCTCATCAGTCCGCTGAGGCCTCGTTCGGCCACGGATGATGGCGTCGGCCGCTGCCATAATGGGGGCCTCTCATGACGACACTCGCTGACCCTCAGCCGCGCACGTACGCCGTCCGCACGTACGGCTGCCAGATGAACGTGCACGACTCCGAGCGCATCGCCGGCCTCCTGGAAAGTGCCGGATACGAGCGCGCCGGCGCCGACGACAGCGCTGACCTCGTGGTTCTCAACACCTGCGCGGTGCGTGAGAACGCCGACAACAAGCTGTACGGCAATCTCGGCCATCTGGCGCCGGTCAAGGCCCGCCGCCCCGGCATGCAGATCGCGGTCGGTGGTTGCCTCGCGCAGAAGGATCGCGCCGAAATCACCCGGCGCGCTCCCTGGGTGGACGTGGTCTTCGGCACCCACAACCTCGGTTCGTTGCCGGCGCTGCTGCGGCGGGCGGCCGTCGAGCAGCAGGCCCAGGTTGAGATCAAGGAGGCCCTCGAAGTTTTCCCGTCGACGCTGCCCGCACGTCGGGAGTCGGCGTATTCGGCCTGGGTGGCGATCAGCGTCGGCTGCAACAACACGTGCACGTTTTGCATCGTGCCGTCGCTGCGAGGCACCGAGCAGGACCGGCGTCCCGACGACGTGCTCGCGGAAGTGAAGGCGCTCGTCGCTGACGGAGTCATTGAGGTCACGCTGCTCGGCCAGAACGTCAATGCCTACGGCGTCGGATTCGGTGACCGCGGCGCGTTCGCGAAGCTGCTGCGCGCTTGTGGCGAGATCGACGGGCTGGAACGCGTACGGTTCACTTCGCCGCATCCGCGCGACTTCACCGACGACGTCATCGACGCGATGGCGACCACACCCAACGTCATGCCGCAGCTGCACATGCCACTGCAGTCGGGTTCCGACGCGGTGCTCAAGGCCATGCGTCGGTCCTACCGCCGCGACCGCTACCTCGGCATCATCAACCGCGTGCGCACGGCGATGCCCGACGCTGCCATCACGACCGACATCATCGTGGGATTCCCGGGAGAAACGGAGGCCGACTTCCAGGACACCCTCAGTGTGGCGGAGCATGCCCGCTTCGCCAATGCCTACACGTTCCTCTACTCCAAGCGCCCAGGCACACCGGCTGCCTCGATGACCGACCAGGTGCCCCATCAGGTGGTTCAGGAGCGGTACGAACGGCTGGTGGCTCTGGTCGACGACATCGCCTGGCAAGAGAACCGCTCGCTGCAAGGCCGCGACGTGGAGGTGCTCGCCTCGACAGGCGAGGGGCGCAAGGACACCCAGACCGAACGGCTCACCGGGCGGGCGCGTGACAACCGGCTCGTGCACTTCACGCCCGGCGACGTGCCGGTGCGGCCAGGCGACCTAGCGACCGTCATCGTGACGTACGCCGCCCCGCACCACCTGGTCGCCGACTCCGGTGTCCAGGCCGTACGCCGTACGCGGGCCGGCGACGCCTGGGAAGCTCAGACCGCAGCACCCCGCTCGAGCGCGGTGTCGTTGGGGTTGCCGAGCGTCGGGCCGCCGACCCCTGCTGCGGCGCCCGTCCTCGCCTGCTAGGTGACGAACCCGAACGTCAACACAGGGCTCAGATCACCGGCTGCGAGCCCGTCGAGCACCACCTTCTCGTGGGGGACCACTGGCTCGGGTAGCGCATCGAGTGCGAACCAGCCCAGTTCGGCGGCCTTGTCGGTCTCCATCAGTCGGGGCTCACCCGACCACGAGCAGCACTCGAAGAAGAAGTCGACCCGCTGGTCGATGGGTCGAGGGCTCGACCCGGTCCGGTGCATCGCACACAGCGGCGTGAGGTCATCCGGTTCGATGGCCACGCCGAGCTCTTCGCGCGCCTCCCGGACCACGGCATCGAACACCGACTCGTCCGCCTCCACGTGACCCGCCGCGGCCATCGCCCAATAGCCGTCCATATATCCGGTGCCGCTTCGCAGCTGGAGCAAGACGCCGCGTGGGCCGCGCAGGGCGACGTACGCTGCCGGCACGACCTGGAAGCGTTGCGTCACGCGCCGACCATACGTCGCGCCGGCACAGCGATGACGCCGGCAGGTGCCGGTCTGACCGTGCGACGCGCAGTCGTCGGCGATCGTTCTACGCTGAGCTGAACGAGCCACCCGGCCGTTGAGAAACCATCCCGCAGGTTGGCGGCTCGGTAGAGGGGAGCGCCCGTGTGGAGTCACTGGCGAGTGCGCTGGCTGGTTGCCGTCGCCTGCACCGCGTTTGCCGTCTCCGGCTGCACCTCAGCCCCGACTTCGACGTCCTCGGAAGCGGGTTCAAGAACGGGGGCGATCGGCTCCGCCCTAAGCGCGCCCCGCGCGGGCAAGCCCGTCGTACCATCCGCCACCCGGCTCCGCGCCGGCAGCTCACAACCGGTCGAGGACCCTTACTACCCGCAGACCAGCAATCCCGAGGTCGACGTCCTGCATTACTTTCTTGACCTGGCCTGGGACGGCACCACGTTGCGAGGCGTCACGACAATCTCGGCGCGGGCGGCAGAGACCACCAACCGAGTGCGGCTGGACCTCTCGTCGGCCCTGCATGTGTCGCAGGTCGTCCTGGACGGACGTCCTCTCCACTACCGCCAAGCCGGCAACGGCCTGCTCATGGACACCGGCCGGCTGCAGCGCAACACGGCCTACACGCTAAGGATCACCTACGCGGGTACGCCGCAGGCCACCCCTGCTCCGAGCCGTCGCGCCGACCTGGCCGAGGGTCTGGGTTGGGTGGTCGATCCGGACGGATCCGTCCATACCTTCCAGGAGCCGTATGGCGCGTTTACCTGGTACCCCGTCAACGACCATCCCTCCGACAAGGCGCTCTACGACGCCCGCATCACGACGAAACCGGGGACAGTCGGCATCTTCAACGGCACGTTGGTGGCACGCCACACCACGCCGGAGCGCACGGTCACCCGCTGGCATCTGGACCAGCCGGCGGCCTCCTATCTCACCACGATCGCCATCGGCCCCTACACCGACCACGTGGCGACGACACCCAGCGGCATGCGCATCTCCTACTGGATCGAGCCGCGTGACCGGCGCCTGCTGAGCGACTTGCAGCGGGAAGGGAGCCGCGCCTACGAGTGGTTGGTCGCCCACGCCGGCCCCTACCCGTTCTCGACACTGGGCGTCGTGGTTGTCGGCGGGACGAGCGCGATGGAGACGCAAACCCTGATGACGCTCAGTCGCGCCGCCGCCCGCCGTCCTGACGCTGTGATCGAGCACGAGATGTCGCACCAGTGGTACGGCGACAGCGTGACCCCGACCGATTGGCAGGGATTGTGGCTGAACGAGGGCTGGGCGATGTACATGCAGCAGTGGTATGAGGCAGACACCGGTCGCGCTCAGTACGACGGCGGCATGTCGCAATGGCGGCAATACGACATGGTGTCGCGGCGCCGTTCCGGACCCCCCGGCAACTACGACCCCGGGTCGTTCGCGGACACGAACGTCTACCTCGGCCCGGCGATGATGCTCGACCGCATCCGGCAACGGGTGGGCACCCGGGAGTTCTACCGGCTGGTGAGGCAGTGGCCGGCCGAGCACGCGAACGGCAGCGTCGACCGCGCTGAGTTCCGGACCTGGCTCGAACGCAAGACCGGTAAGGGATTCAGCCGGTTGCTGCACCGGTGGCTCGACTCCCAGCGCACGCCTCGGTGAGCAGGGACACCGAGACCGCCGATTCCTCGCTGCCGGTCGTCGCCGTCGTGGGTCCGACAGCGGCCGGCAAGAGCGACCTCGCGGTCGAGGTTGCCCTGCGCCTCGGGGGCGAGGTGATCAACGGCGACTCGATGCAGCTCTATCGCGGCATGGACATCGGAACGGCGAAGCTCACCGTCGCCGAGCGGCGTGGCGTGCCGCACCATGTGCTCGACGTCCTCGACGTGACCGAGCCGGCCACCGTCGCCGTCTTTCAAGAGGCGGCGCGTGCGGCCATCGCCGACTGCCGGAGCCGCGGCGCGACCCCGGTGCTCGCCGGTGGTTCCGCGCTCTACGTGCGCGCTGTCCTCGATCGGTTCGAGTTCCCGGGTACGGACCCGCATGTGCGGGAGACCTTGGAGGCAGAGCTGGCGACGGAGGGTCCCGGCGCCCTGCATCAGCGGCTGCGTGCCGTCGACCCAGCCGCGGCTGACATCATCGGCCCGGCCAACGGTCGCCGCATCGTGCGCGCGCTGGAGGTCATCGAGCTCACCGGCCATCCATTTCAGGCTGCGTTGCCCGAGCCGGCGTACGCCGCCCCACCGGTCGTCCAGCTCGGCATCGACGTGCCGCGCCAGGTGCTCGATGCAAGGATCGCGTCCCGCGTCGACGCCATGTGGGCCCGTGGTCTCGTCGACGAAGTACGCCGACTGGAGCGCGCGGGTCTTCGACGAGGCAGAACCGCGAGTCGCGCATTGGGCTACCGGCAGGTGCTGGACTTCCTGGGAGGAGAGATGAGCGAAGAGGACGCTCGACGCGAGACGATCGCCCGAACCCGCCGGTTCGTCCGTCGGCAGGACGCCTGGTTCCGGCGCGACACCCGCATCCGCTGGTTGCCGTTCGACGGTCACGATCTCGGGGAGCAGGCGGTGCGAGCCGTACGATCAGGCAAGTGAACTTCCCCTTCGTCAAGGGTCACGGCACCGGGAACGACTTCGTGGTGCTGCCCGACCCCGACGGGTCGGTGCATGGAGATCTCGACCCGGCGGTGGTCGTTGCGTTGTGCGATCGGCGGCGCGGGATCGGTGCAGACGGGGTGCTGCGCGTGCTCCGCACGGACTCCGAGGTCGCTGCTCGGGTTGCTGCGCTGGCTGGAGACAGCGTCTCGACCAACGGCGAGGGCGACCACGACACGGCGATGCTCGACGTGGCGCCCGATGCCAAGTGGTTCATGGACTACCGCAATGCCGACGGGTCGGTATCGGCGATGTGCGGCAACGGTCTACGGGTGTTCGCCAGCTATCTGGTCGCGGCTGGCCTCGTCGACCCCGCCGACCACACTGCGCCGCTGTCCGTCGCGACCCTCGACGGCGTCAAGCGGGTCACGTTCGGTGCCGACGGTGAGATCAGCGTCGACATGGGACCGGCTGCCGTCGGCGAGGCCGTTACTGTCACGACCTCAGGGAGTCGTTACGACGCTCGACGGGTCGACATCGGCAACCCGCATGCGGTCGTCTTCGTCGACGATCTCGGCGTGATCGGGCCGCTGCGCGACGCACCCGAGGTCTCGCCGACCGAGTTTCCCGACGGCGCCAACGTCGAGTTCGCCGAGTATGCCGATCTGGCCGAGCTGAGGCTGCGGATGCGGGTGCACGAGCGAGGAGTCGGGGAGACGCTGTCGTGTGGCACCGGTGCGTGTGCGGTTGTCGCGGCAGCGGCGGCCGCGCAGGCGATCAGCGGCGGTGCGAGCGACGCGGCCGCACGGGCGGCCGATGAGGGCGTGGGCCAGGCGGCGTACACGCTGGAGGTGCTCGGCGGGGAACTCACTGTCACCCCCGACGCCCAGGCACATCTGCATCTCAAGGGGCCAGCGGTGCTGGTCGCCGATGGCACCTGGCACGACTGACTGAGGCACCCGGTCTGCTCCGCTGTGCCCCTCGCCGGCTGAGATGAGCGATGGTGGCTCGGGTCTTGGCCCGCCGATATTCGCTGCCCGGCAGCCGGCTGTCGCCGTACAGTGGACGACGATGACTGCGAACAGACGCGAGCACGTCGCCGATCCGGCGAACTTCGATGTGGATGAGCGCAGTTCGGGCGACATCGTCCTCGACGACGACGCGCTCCTCGACGTCCCGCCGGTCAGCGCCACTCCCGATGTCGGCGCCGGTGATGACGCCGACGATGCCTTCGTGCCTGGTGAGTTCGACTTGGAGGAGCGCCAGGCGCTTCGTCGGGTGGTCGGACTCTCCACCGAGCTCGAGGACATCAGCGAGGTCGAGTACCGGCAGCTGCGGCTCGAACGTGTGGTTCTGGTCGGCGTCTGGACAGAAGGCACCGTGGAGGATGCGGACAACTCCCTCACCGAGCTGAAGTTGCTGGCCGAAACCGCAGGATCGGTTGTGCTGGACGCCCTGTCGCAACGCCGTCAGCGACCCGACGCAGCCACCTACATCGGTCCAGGCAAGGTTGACCACCTGCGGTTGGTGGTCGCCGAGACCGGAGCAGACACCGTGATCTGCGACGGTGAGCTGAGCCCGGCACAGCTGCGCAACCTCGAGGACCGCGTCAACGTCAAGGTGGTCGACCGGACGGCGCTCATCCTCGACATCTTCGCTCAGCACGCCCGTTCCAAGGAGGGCAAGACGCAAGTCGAGCTGGCGCAGCTGGAGTACTTACGGCAGCGGCTCCGGGGTTGGGGTGGCAACCTGTCACGCCAGGCCGGTGGTCGCGTCGGCTCGCAAGGCGGCGGCATCGGTGGTCGCGGTCCCGGTGAGACCAAGCTCGAGACCGACCGTCGACGCATCACCGCCCGGATGGCCAAGCTGCGCCGGGACCTCGCACACATGAAGACCGCGCGGGTGACCAAGAAGAGCGAGCGGGTACGCCGGGAGATCCCCGCCGTCGCGATCGCCGGATACACCAACGCCGGCAAGTCGTCGTTGCTCAACCGGCTCACCGGCGCCGGCGTGCTGGTGGAGGACGCATTGTTCGCCACGCTCGATCCGACGACCCGGCGTACGACGACTTCCGACGGGCGTGTCTACACGCTTTCCGACACCGTCGGGTTCGTTCGCCATCTGCCCCATCAGCTGGTGGAGGCGTTCCGGTCGACACTGGAAGATGTGGCGGAGGCCGATCTGATCGTCCATGTCGTCGACGGCTCCAATCCCGACCCGGAGGGGCAGATCGTCGCGGTCCGCGACGTCTTCGCCGAGATCGGCGCCGACCAGGTGCCGGAGCTGATCGTCGTCAACAAGGCAGACACTGCCGACCCGCTCGTGATCGCGAGGTTACTGGGCCGCGAGGCGCACGCAGTTGTGTGCTCGGCCCGCACCGGCACTGGGGTCGACGACGTCATCAAAGCCATCGAGGCTGACCTTCCGAGGCCCGCCGTCGAAGTCGACGCCTTGGTGCCGTACTCCCGCGGTGACCTGATCAACCGGATGCACGTGCACGGTGAGGTGCTTGGCATCGAGCACACTCCCAACGGCACCCGAGTGCAGGCTCGGGTGCATGCTGGACTGGCTGACGAGTTGCAGCAGTTCGCCACCTCACCCAGCTGACCGCGCCCACCCTGTGGATGCTTGCGGCCTGCTGTCGGCCGACTCGACTAGCGTCAGGCGGTGACCTCCTCGTCGGCTTCGCAGTTGATTGAGGCGCCAGTCGGCGCAGAGTCCGCCTCGGTGCGCGATGTGCTCAGCGCCGCTGTGGCCCAGGTCGGCGGCGAAGAGCGGCCGGGGCAAGTGCAGATGGCCGAAGCAGTGGCCGGGGCCATGGGGTCGGGGCAGCATCTCCTGGTCCAGGCCGGCACTGGCACCGGCAAGTCGCTCGGCTACCTGGTGCCAGCCGTGCTCCACGACAGTCGGGTTGTGGTGGCCACGGCGACACTGGCCCTGCAGCACCAGCTGATCGAGCGTGACATCCCGGCGATGCTCGACGCTGCCGCCGACGTACTGGGGGAGCAGCCGACGTATGCCGTGGTCAAGGGCCGCAGCAACTACGCCTGTCTGCACCGCATCCGTGAAGGCGTGCCTGACGACCAAGGCGTCCTGATCGACGTACCGGCGACTGGGGCGGGGGGTGAGGTCGTCAGGCTGCGGGAGTGGGCTGAGCGCGAGAACCGCGCCGGAGGCGCCGGTGACCGAGACAGTGCGCCGTCACACACCGACCGAGTGTGGCAGCAGGTGTCGGTGAGCCACCGCGAGTGCCTGGGTGCAGCCAAGTGCCCCTATGGCGTGGAGTGCTTCGCCGAACGCGCCCGTGACCGAGCTTCCGCTGCGCGGATCATCGTGACGAACCACTCGATGTTGGCGATCGATGCCATCGAGGGAGTTCCGATGATTCCCGAATATGACGTCGTCGTGGTCGATGAGGCGCACGAGCTCGCGGCCCGGGTGACGCAGGCGGCGACCGAGGAGTTGTCGGCGGCGTGGGTCGAACGAGCCGCCAAACGCGCCCGCAACTTCGTCGACAGCTCGTCGGTGGACGACCTCGCCGACGCGGCTGCCATGTTGCGCGCGACCGTCGAGGCGGCGCCAGCCGGCCGTATCGACGACATGTCCGCGGAGCTTAGCGACGCGTTGGCGGCCGTGTTGTCGTCGGCCCGGGCAACGTTTTCGGCCATCCCCAAACAAGCGGAAGCATCGGACGCGGACGCCGCTCGCCAGCAAGCTCGTGGTTTGGTCGACGAAGTCCGCAAGACGGCGGACCGCTTGCTGCGCAACGCCGCCGACGACGTCGTCTGGGTCACTGAGCGCGAGCGCGCTTTCGGCGGGAAGTTGTTGCGAATCGCGCCGCTTCAGGTGTGGGGAGAGTTGCGTAGCCGCCTGTTGAGCACCAAAACAGTCATCTTCACGTCAGCGACGTTGAAGCTTGGCGGTGACTTCACGCCGCTTGCCAGCGCCATCGGGTTACGGCCCGACGAGCGCATCGAGGTCGAGGCCGATGTCCCCGTTGACCCGAGCGAGGACGTCGTACCGGCACAGCCTTGGCGAGGGTTGGATGTGGGATCGCCGTTCGACTACTCGCGGCAGGGCATCTTGTATGTCGCCAAGCACTTGCCGGTACCGTCACGTGACGGTTTGGGCGCGGCACAGCTGGAAGAGATCAAACGGCTCGTCGAGGCGGCCGATGGGCGAACGCTTGGCTTGTTCTCGTCCCGAAGGGCGGCTGAAGTGGCTGCCGAGTCGCTTCGGGAGTCGCTCCCGCATCTGCCGGTGCTCTGCCAGGGCGACGGTCAGCTCTCGCATCTGCAGGCCGAGTTCGTGGCGAATCCGGCAGTCAGCTTGTTCGGCACGTTGTCGCTCTGGCAAGGTCTCGACGTCCCGGGGCCGACTTGTCAGCTGGTGATCATCGACCGCGTCCCCTTTCCGCGGCCAGACGACCCCCTGATGTCGGCTCGTGCACGCGCTGTCGACCGGGCGGGCGGCAACGGTTTCTTGGCTGTTTCGGCGACGCATGCGGCTCTGCTGCTCGCGCAGGGTTCGGGGCGTCTCATCCGGACGAAGTCAGACCGCGGCGTCGTCGCCCTACTAGACCCACGGGTGGCCACGGCTCGGTACGGCGGGTTCTTGCGAGCCTCGCTGCCGCCGATGTGGGCGACGTACGACTCCGATGTGGCGCAAGGGGCCCTGCGTCGCCTCGCCGTCCCAACGTCCGGAACCACCAGCCCGGGCGACCCAAACGCTCAGCCGGGCCGCCCGGACTGAGAACAAGAGTGGCGCCAGAGCGCTTCCGCGAAGCTCCTTGCACTTCCTCGCTGGAGAGTGGTGGCAAAGCCGCTAACGATTGCTCGTGGCGCCAATGTCTCCAGGCAGTCGGTCTAGCTCCACCGTATGAGATGGCTAACCCGGTGTCTACAGAGCCGGCGTCAGAGGCGGATCAGAAGGCGGATCAGAGGCGGCGCATCACGGTGACAACCTTGCCCAAGACCACGGCCTCGCGACCGTCGATGGGCTCATAGGCGGAGTTGTGCGGCACTAGCCAGACTTCACCGTCTTTGCGTTGGAACGTCTTGACCGTGGCCTCGCCATCGATCATCGCGGCCACGATCTCACCGTTGTCGGCTGTGGGTTGTTGGCGCACGACGACGAAGTCGCCGTCACAGATGGCAGCGCCGACCATCGAGTCGCCGCGCACCTCGAGCAGGAACAAGGTGCCATCGCCCACCAGGCGTCGTGGTAGTGGGAACACGTCTTCGACGCGCTCCTCGGCGAGGATCGGCCCTCCGGCGGCGATACGTCCGACGACAGGCACGTATGTCGGCTCCGGCCGCGCGTCACCGGCGCCAGTGTCGTCGTACACCGAAGATGCGCTACCAGTGCCAACCGGGGTGGGGGCGGCCGAGCCAGGCATCAGTACCTCCAGCGCCCGGGGCCGGTTGGGGTCTCGGCGGAGGAATCCCTTGCCCTCGAGCACGCGGAGCTGATGGGCGACTGACGAGGAGCTTGTGAGCCCGACCGAGACGCCGATCTCTCGCATGCTCGGTGGGTAACCGCGCTCGGTCACGGAGTCCTTGATCACCGCGAGGACGCGCCGCTGACGCGGCGTCAAGCCCGTGGCGTCAGCGGAACCCTCAGGGAACTCTCGAACTGTGGTGCGGGTGTTCTTGTTCGCCATGGTGCAGACGCTAAACCTGCGCGCCGACAGTTTCAAACACCTGTTCGAACTGGCGTGTTGCGCTGTGGACGGCGGCCAGCTCTGTTGACAGGCATGCCGCTGTGGAGGACATCCAGGTGGCCGATAGACGCCAGGTGTTCGTCCTATCGTCTTACCGCTGCGAACGCTTGTTCGAAAGTGTCTCCGCTTCCTGTTACCTTCGTACGTATGTTCGAACGCCACATCCCATCGCGCCAACTGCTGCCAAGCCGACCGACGGTCCGGTCGACGCACAAGGGCCGAACAATCGGCCGGCTCAGCCGATGTCGGCGCCGGCCGTTACAACGGCATCAACACACGAGTCCGGATCACGACCACACGGGTCGCCACGTCTGAGGAGAAGCATGAGTACCTCGATCACAGCACTGCCTAGACCGCGTCAAGCACTGGCCGCACGCACGCAGCGGGCAGCGGGGCTGAGCCAGTCGCCGACATCCAAAGGCCCGCACTCGGCTGGGCGCGTGCGTCTCACCCGGCGCGGTCGACTGACAGTCCTGCTTATTTTCCTTGCCTTGGCGCTGGCCGCGTTCACCTTCGTCGGTGGCCCGGCGGCTTCCACCGGCACGTCGCATCATTCGGTCGCTGCGACCGTCGTCGTTCAGCCTGGGCAGACTCTTTGGGACATTGCTCGTGAGGTGGCTCCGCACGCAGATCCGCGCGTTGTCGTTGCCCAAATCACGGAGCTCAACGATCTGTCAGACCCCGGTGCCATTCGGGCCGGTCAGCCGATCTACGTGCCGACGCCCTAACCGCAATCCCCGAGTGTCAAACCGAAGCTCAACTGAGCGGTTGAGCGTGTCGCACCGCCGGTGAGCCGGTACTCCCGGGTCGAGCACGCCCGCACTGGCGCCTCAGAGGATTCCGCGGCGTGTGAATGCGGTCCGGACGGCGGCCGCGGTGGCGTCGCCGTACTTCGTTTGGGCGGTAGAGATCGTGATCCGCGCTGCCTGCGGCATGGTGATCTTGGGGTTCATCCAGAACTGGGCTTCGATGATGATCGTCGTGGCGGTGTCCCGGCCGAGGCTGCGGTTGATGTCCCAGAGGGCCCGAGACCAGATCTGCCCGTCGGCGTGCGGTTCGCCGGTGAGGTCAGCGGGGAACTTGAGGTTTGTGTCGGTCCGGCGCAGGCAGTGTGGCGACTTGAAGGTGTAGGACGTTGAATCCCAGTCCATGACGCAAGCCAGTGGTGTCGTTTTCGTGCCGGTGGCCCGAGCCTGACTCATGGTCACCGCCATGTAGTCGCCGAACCCTTCGCCGATTGCTTTGGCTTGGCGGCTCCAGCCAAAGTCGAGCACCTGGTCGGCTTGGATGGCGTGCCCAGATTCGTGCCAGATCACTTCCGGGTCTTCGGCGTCGTCCACTCCACCGCTGCCGAGTGAGATCAGGTGATTGGCGGGGTTGTAGTAGGAGTTGTCGTCCGGGAAGGCGTTGACCAACACCTTCTGCGACCGCGAGTTGACATCGCGGAATCCGAGCTTTTGCAGGTAGTGCTGTTCGGCGTCGACCGCGTGATATGCGTTTACCTGCTCGAACTTGTCGTTCCCCCGGTTGTAGATATAGCGGTTGTTGCTCGAGGTTGCGCGGTCGCTGTTGACGATCCGCACCCAGCGTCCGGCCAACGAGTGTGAACCGTTGAGCCGCGGCAGATTGACCATGGTGTACGCCGACCGGGGGACCGCGCTGGCCGCGTCATGCTGATCTTTGAGGCTTTCGTCTTGCAGCTTGACCACCGGATTTGGGTCGAACACCCGCCCACGACCTTTGACCTGCTGGGTGGCGGCGCTCCAGGTCTTGGAGTTCGTAATGCTCTTGAGGATGCGGCCGGTGCCGGCGTCGACGTAGGCGGTGGTTGCACCTCGTCCGGTGGCGGTGGTCACGGGCCACACCAACCGCGCCGCGGACCCTTGACCGGTCGGCAGGACCATGAGGGAGGACGCGTCAGCCGTTCGCAGCGGCGCGCTGGCAGCTTTGGCGGCGGTATCGGTAGCTCGCTGCACGCTGACCTTGGCGACCGCAGGCTGGACCTTGGAAAAGGTCTTGCGGCCGTCCCAGATGGTGACTCGACCTTTACTGTCGATGTGGCGAACCCACCAGGCACCGACGACGTCACGGCCGTGGCGCACCTGTCGGTACCACTCGTGCGTTCCAAGGAGCGACGTCCGGGTTCGGACCAGCCTCACGTTTCGTGGTACAGCGGACGCACTTGAGGCCAGCACGCTGGCCGTGGAGATGGTGTCGGCGGGTGGCTGAGTGGTCTGGTGGCGAAGCTGCGACGGGTGGCTTGTCGCCGTGGCGGGTCCGGGTGAGCCTGCGAGTACGGCGGCAGCCGAGACCGTCACCGCGGCGAAGGAAAGGAGGCTGCGGCGGTGGCGAGAGTCCATGTCTTGTCTGCCTTCAGGTTTGCAGCGCGAGGAGCATCGTGCGTTGCCGCAGGGGGCTCGGCCGGGCCAGCAATCGTTGCGAAGTCTAATGCGGCCGGGCGCTTTGTGCTCGCCGCGCTTGGCGGTGTCGTCGTGCTTTCCTCAGTTGACAGCGACAAGCACAGCACTGGCTTGCTTGATGGGCAGACTCCTGGGATCACCGGCGATGGTCAGCGTTTCGGGAATGTCCTGCCACCCGCCTCCATCGACGCGATATCGGGCTGTGTACGTGACGTCCACGCTGACCTGCAGTGGTTGGCCTTCAGGTGTCGCGTGCAGGTAGGTGTGCGTGACGTCCGTGGACGGATAGGGGTGGCCAGGCGTATCCGTCCGCTCGGTGCTGCCGTCACCCCAATGCCAGGTGTACGTCGACGGTTCGACATGCACGGCCACGCCGTAGCCGATGATCGTGAGATTCCGGTCGACATTCGGCGCGGTTGTGTAGAACGACGTGCGCAGGTTCACGAGTGTGTAGTCAGGACCGTTGACTATGGCTCCCGGTACGCCGACCTGGCGGATCGCGGCTAACACGTCAGCCCACGTGAGTATCCGTGGTTGTTGGGTTGGCCCCGCGGCCTTGGGATTCCTGCACTGCGAGCCGAGGTAGCTCCATCCGCCGTTAACTTGGTTCCCCCTGGCGTTGGTCACTTGCATCGCGTAGAGCGACATCGACAGGAGTCGCGGGTTCGCACAGCTGTGCGCGGCACGACAGTCCGCGTTGATTGAGCCGGGGCTCGTCGGTGACGCATTTGGGCACGTGGGCAGCCACTCATACAAGTACCGCACCGAAGCCGGAGTTCCCGTCGAGACTGGCTGAAGTGAGCCATGCACCGAGCTCGTCGAGTGCTCGCTGCTGTGGCAGCTTGCCCAGAAGGCTCGGGGGTCGGCGCCCGGCGCAGGCATCGCGCCACACGAGCCCGCCCAAGCGCTGGCTGGCAAGCATATCCAGCCGCCAACTAGCACGAGCACTGCAATTAGCATCGCTCTCACTGGACCTCCAAGCGGGCGACGATCCACTTGTCTTGCTGCCAGTTCAAGTGCACGTCCCATTGGTTCACCGAACTGTGAATGGGTCGCCAGTCGACCTTGGAACTCGGCTTCCACGCTCCACGTCTCGTAGCGATAGCGACATGTATCACTGGCTGAGTGCGTGGCTGGGCTGGGATCGACACCAGGGAACGCGCTCCCCACGTTGCACCGCGCGTATCACCATGGTGTAACCGAATGTCGTCAATGCCGTGTCCGATCCGGGCACATTGCTGACAAGCTGATGCGGCGAGCAACTGAAGGTCGTTCGTAGACTGCGACAGCCATGCGTGATTGAGCGCGGAGATGTAGTAGCGCACGAAGGCCTTTGCACCGGCAGTAGACCGCTCTTTGGCAAGCGCGGGCAGTCTGGGTGGAGCGGGGTCCGTGTGAGGCGATGTGGAGGTGGGGCTCGCCGAGGGCGAGAGCGGCGAAGTCGCAGCAGAGGTCGTCGTACCAGAGGTCGGTGGGTCGCCTGCGGTCGAGTTGCTCGAGCAGCTCACCAGCCCGAGGCAGCAGAACGCACTCACGACTAGTCCGAGGTACCGACGCATTCCAGCTGGCTCCTGAGAGGACGAAGGTGCCCATAACGTAGCGAGCAGCGCCTGCGACCCACTAGCCCTGCAGGCCAATCTGTGGACAAGTGGCCTCTCACTCAGGCGAGCGGAAGCAGCTGTATGCCGTTCCCCACAGCGCCAAGATCTGACCCGGGACCGAATATGGAGCCGGAAGTCAGATCCTTGTGCAGTGAGCGCACGAGGAGCGGCGAGGGAGAGCGGAGCGGCGGCGAGGGCCAGTCGACACGCCGGTGAGTCGGTTCAACCCACCGGGACTGACCTGCGAAAACAAGGGTCTGCAAGAAAATACTCAGCGCGCCACTTGCATGCTTCAAGCGCTTGAGCGTACGGTCACCCCTAGATATAGTAGTTACAAAGGTGTAGTTCTCCACAGGTAGTGGTGACTTGCCCACAACGAGACCACGGTTACTCCCAAGAAGTCCACAGGATCATCCCCAGGTGCGCGGATCCACCGATCGGCACGGCAGCGTTCCAAGTGAGCAAACGCCAGCACCAGAACTGTCGGACCCCTCGGGTAGCAATACGCGGTATGAGCGCGCAGAGCGAGGAGGCGGACACACCGTGCACTGTCCCTATTGCCGGCACACCGACACGCGGGTCCTCGACTCCCGCGTGGCCGACGACGGCACGTCGATTCGCCGGCGCCGCTCCTGCCCGGACTGTGAGAAGCGCTTCACCACGGTGGAGCTCATGCAGCTCACCGTGGTCAAGCGTTCGGGCGCTACCGAGGCGTTCACCCGCGACAAGGTGATCAGCGGAGTCCGCAAGGCCTGCAAGGGCCGGCCGGTCACCGACGACGACATCGCCCGCATCGGCAGCCAGGTCGAAGACACGCTGCGAAGCTCGGGTTGGGCGGAGGTGCCAGCGCACGAAGTGGGGTTGGCCATCCTCGGACCGCTCCGTGAGCTCGATGAGGTCGCCTACCTACGTTTCGCCAGCGTCTACCGCGCGTTCGAGTCCGCCGATGACTTCGAGGCAGAGATCGCCTTGCTGCGGGCTGAGCGGTCCGCAACTGGCGAGGAGCCGGAGTTGGCCGCGGCGATCTCTCCCGGCGCCGTACCACCGACGACGAACGCACCCAGCGGTTAACGGGTACGCCGGCCCGGGCAGCGGGCTAGGCAAGCATCCACACCCCATAGACAACAGACAGTTCAGTCAGCAGGCAGGAGAGGCCATGACCGAGACGGACAGCCAGCGCCCCAGCGTCGACCAGGGGGCCCGCCGAGGGTTGAAGATCGAGCGGATCTTCACCACCGAGGGCGTGCACGCCTATGACCAGGTGACGTGGGAGCGGCGAGACGTCGTCCAGCAGAACTGGAAGACCGGCGAAACTGTCTTCGAGCAGCGCGGTGTGGAGTTCCCCGACTTCTGGTCGGTCAACGCCTCCACGATCGTGACGACGAAGTACTTCCGCGGTGCGGTCGGCACCGATGCCCGCGAGTGGACGTTGCGCCAGCTCATCGACCGCGTGGTCAAGACGTATCGAGCAGCGGGGGAGCAGCACGGCTACTTCGCCACTCAAGCCGACGCCGAAGTGTTCGAGCACGAGTTGACCCACATGCTCCTTCACCAGGTGTTCGCGTTCAACTCGCCTGTCTGGTTCAACGTCGGCACGGCATCCCCTCAGCAGTGCAGTGCGTGTTTCATCCTCAGCGTCGACGACTCGATGGACTCCATCCTCAACTGGTACAGAGAGGAGGGGTTCATCTTCAAAGGCGGTTCGGGCGCCGGCCTCAACCTGTCGCGCATCCGCTCGAGCAAGGAGCTGCTTTCTAGCGGAGGTACGGCCTCAGGACCCGTCTCCTTCATGCGCGGCGCCGACGCCTCAGCCGGCACGATCAAATCCGGGGGAGCGACCCGGCGAGCAGCCAAGATGGTAGTCCTCGATGTCGACCACCCCGACATCGAAGAGTTCGTGGAGACCAAGGCTCGCGAGGAAGACAAGATCCGCGCGCTGCGGGACGCCGGCTTCGACATGGACCTGGGCGGCAAAGACATCGTCTCCGTCCAGTACCAGAACGCCAACAACTCCGTGCGCGTCAGCGACGACTTCATGCGCGCCGTCGAGCGAGGCGAGGAGTTCGGCCTGCGCGCGCGCAAGACCGGCGAGGTCATCGAAACAGTCGACGCTCGAGAGCTGTTCGAAAAGATCGCCAAAGCCGCCTGGTTGTGCGCCGACCCCGGCATTCAGTACGACGACACCATCAACGACTGGCACACCAACCCCGAAACCGGCCGAATCACTGCTTCTAATCCCTGCAGTGAATTCATGTCACTCGACAACTCGTCCTGCAACTTGGCCAGTTTGAATTTGCTGAAGTTCTTGCGAGACGACGACACATTCGACGCGGCACTGTTTGTGCGGTGCATCGAAATGGTCATCACCGCGATGGACATATCCATCTGCTTCGCCGACTTCCCGACCGAAAAAATCACTCAGGTCACGCGGGACTACCGCCAGCTCGGCATCGGGTACGCCAACCTGGGCGCCCTGCTCATGGCGATGGGCTTGGGCTACGACTCCGACGGCGGTCGCGCCTTGGCCGCAGCCATTACATCGCTCATGACGGGTACGTCGTACAAGCGTTCGGCCGAGCTCGCCGGGGTCGTTGGCCCGTACGCCGGCTACGCCCGCAACGCCGACGCCCACAAGCGGGTCATGCGCAAGCACGCCGCCGCCAACGACGCCGTACGGTCCGTGAGCGAGTCCGACCGTGACGTGCAGAAGCTGGCGACCAAGGCGTGGGAAACGGTTCTCAAGCTGGGCGACCAATACGGCTACCGCAACTCCCAAGCCAGCGTCTTAGCACCTACTGGAACGATTTCGTTCATGCTGGACTGCGACACCACCGGCATCGAACCCGACTTCTCCCTCGTCAAGTTCAAGAAGCTGGTCGGTGGCGGTTCCATGCAGATCGTCAACCAGACGATCCCGCGGGCGCTCAAGAAGCTCGGCTACACCCAGGAGACCATCGAGGCCATCGTCGAATACATCGCCGAGCATGGCCACGTGATCGACGCGCCGGGACTGAAGAAGGAGCATTACGACGTCTTCGACACCGCCATGGG
>JBBPZH010000062.1:0-7312 GCA_038198965.1 Propionibacteriales bacterium | reverse complement strand
TGCCTTGCCGGTGTTCTGCTTGGTCGGCGCGGGCCAGCCGATGATCGTGCGCAGCGAAATGAAGCTCGGGCGCCTCGTCTCGGCCTTGGCGGCGCGGAACGCCTCGAACAGCGCGGGCACGTCCTCTTCGTAGCGTTCGCCACCGTGCGTCCAGTCGACCTCCTGGACGTGCCAGCCGTAGGCCTCGTATCGCTGAGCGACGTTCTCGTTGAACGCCACCGCGGTGTTGTCCTCGATCGAGAGGTGGTTGTTGTCGTAGAGCAATACCAGGTTGCCGAGCTGCTGGGTGCCGGCGATGGATGACGCCTCGCTGCTGATGCCTTCTTCGAGGTCACCGTCGCTGGCGATCACGAAGACGTCGTGGTCGAACACGCTGTCGCCGGTCGCCGGTTCGGGGTCGAAGATGCCGCGTTCGCGGCGAGCGGCCATCGCCATCCCGACCGCATTGCCGACGCCCTGGCCCAGCGGCCCGGTCGTGGTCTCGACGCCGTTGGTGTGACCGTGCTCGGGGTGGCCGGGCGTCAGGCTGCCCCAGACGCGGTACTTCTTGAGGTCTTCGAGCTGCAAGCCGTAACCGGCGAGATAGAGCTGCACGTACAGCGTGAGGCTGGCGTGGCCACAGGAGAGCACGAAGCGGTCACGGCCCGTCCAGTCCGGATCTGCCGGGTTGTGGCGCATCAGCTTCTGGAAGATCAGGTACGCCGCGGGTGCCAGGCTCATGGCCGTACCGGGGTGACCGTTGCCGACCTGCTGGACAGCGTCCATAGCGAGGACCCGCGCGGTGTCGACGGCTTGGTCGTCGAGCTCTGACCAGTCGAGTTGGGAGTACTTGTCTGGGGGTGCGCCGGTCACTGCAAGAGTCCTTCCTCCGCAAACGGTCCTGGCCGGGAGCGGCAGTCTTGTCGGCGGGGGGCGCGAACCCTGCACTCCGGCGCCAAGAAGACCAGACCACGCCGAGCCTACTGCTCTGCGTGTTGCTCTGCGGGCGCGCGTACCCGCCCTGCGGTCCGGCAAACGCCGCGGGCACTAGACTCCCTGCCGTGGCGCAGCGCTTGGCGGTTGTTGCTCACCGCGTCAGCCGACCAGCGGTCCTTGCAGCCGACCCCGCGACGACGTCGAGCCAGCGATGACGGCCGTCGATCCACAGCTGCCGGTGGCCGTGCCGGTGCCCAATCCCGCCCTACTCGGTCAGTCCGGAGCGACTGCTGCTCCCGCGCAAGATCAACGCCGCTCCCGCTCCTTGGCCGCGATCAGCGCCTACGTCGCCTTGACCAAGCCACGCATCGTCGAGCTGCTGCTGCTGACGACGGTTCCTGTCATGTTTTTGGCCGAGAGTGGGGTGCCTCCCTTGTCGCTGGTGTTGGCGACAGTGGCCGGCGGCACGCTCGCCGCTGGCAGCGCCAACGCGCTCAACTGCGTCTGTGATCGTGATATCGACGAGCGCATGCTGCGCACCCGCCGGCGACCGCTGCCACGACACGAGGTTTCGCCCAAGGCCGCGCTGCGCTTCGCTCTCCTGCTGGGCGTCGCCGCCACGCTGCTGCTGGGGTTCGCCGTCAACTGGTTGTCAGCAGCGCTGGCGCTGGCTGCCAACGTGTTCTACGTCGTCGGCTACACGCTGCTGCTCAAGCGCCGGACGCCGCAGAACATTGTCTGGGGTGGAGCAGCCGGGTGCTTTCCGGCGCTCATCGGCTGGACGGCGGTGACCGGTTCCTTGGCCTGGCCTCCGGTGGTGCTCTTCCTAGTCGTCTTCTTCTGGACGCCTCCGCACTTCTGGGCGCTGGCGATGCGGTACCGCGACGACTATGCGGCTGCCGGCGTACCGATGCTGCCGGTGGTCGCCACAGCGTCGCAAGTCACCAGGCAGATCGAGGTCTATTGCTGGGTGACGGTGGCGACCTCGCTCGTGTTGTGGCCGGTCGCGTCGATGGGCTGGGTCTACGTGGCGGCCGCCGCTGCCCTCGGGGCGGTGCTGCTCATCGAGGCGCACACGTTGCGC
Source organism: Propionibacteriales bacterium (assembly GCA_038198965.1). Taxonomy (GTDB): domain Bacteria; phylum Actinomycetota; class Actinomycetes; order Propionibacteriales; family Nocardioidaceae; genus JAUJOE01. The sequence goes on along the minus strand of JBBPZH010000062.1, from coordinate 5,313 downwards.
CGGCGTACCGGTGCGTCGTCCCCCCAGTCAGTGGCGGGTTCGATGCGGCTCTTCCACTGGTCGAACGCCTATCTGGCACTGCTGTTTGTTGCGGTGGCGGTGGATCCGCTGCTTCGCTGACCGTTCGGTCCTTCGCTGAGTGCAGGAGTCTTGACGCCGGATGGCTGGTGGCCGCGTTCAGTCGTGCCGTGTCCGGAGGCAGCGGCGCAGTCGATGACTCCGTCGCGCTGGCGAATGCTCACCAGCAGCCAGGTTGCCGCGGCGCTCACCAGCGCCGCACCGAGCATGTGAACGGCGACCAGGGCGATCGGCAGGTCCGTGAAGTACTGGGTGAACCCCACGACGCCTTGAGCGAGTTCGATCACGAGCAACCAGCGAGCGGCTTGCATCGCTCTCGCGGGGGCAGCAACCCCCCGAAGCGCGAAGCCGCAGCCGATGGTCAGCCCGACCAGCAGAAAGACCAGATCGGCGTGCAGTTGGCTGACCGTACCCGGGTTGAGACCCGTCCGCGGGGACGACGCATCGCCGGCGTGCGGACCGGAGCCGGTCACCACGGTGCCGAGGTAGAGCACCACCCAGGCGGCGACGAACGTCGCCCGGACCAGCGCGACGACCCCCCGCGGAACGGTGGCACGCGGTGCTTCGTCGCCTTCCCCGATCCGGCGCAACAGCACGACGCTGAGACCCACCATCGCCATGGACAGCAGCAGGTGACCGGACACCACCCACGGGTTGAGGTGGGTCAGCACCGTCACGCCGCCGAGCAGCGCCTGCGCCGGTATGCCGAGCACCAGCGCCGTGGCGAGCTTTACCAGCGACGTACGCCGGGGCTGCGACCGCCAAACCGCGACCCACGTCGCCACCGCGATCGCCGCGAGTACGAAGGTGAACATGCGGTTGCTGAACTCGATGGCGCCGTGGATGCCGAGCTGGCCGTGTACGACGAACGACTGATCGGTGCACCGCGGCCAGGTCGGACATCCGAGTCCGGAGCCGGTCAGGCGTACGGCGCCGCCGGTTACGACGATCACCACGTTGGCGACCAGCAGCGCGACCGCGAAGGGCTTGACGCTGGACTGTGCGGGTCCTGCCGCGCTCACTCCCATCGGAACGTCCGCATGGCGAGAGTCGCAGCACCGACCGCCCAGGCTGCCAGGACCGCGAACTGCACCACTTGCGCTCCGCCGCCAGCCGTGGCACTGCGCAGCCCCTCCGCCAGCGCGCCGGACGGGAGGGCCGCCACGACCGGATGCATCCACTGGGGATACTTCGTCAGGGGTACGACGACTGCTCCTGCGGCCAGCAGGACGACGTACACGAGGTTGGCGGCGGCCAGCGTCGCTTCCGCGCGCAGGGTGCCGGCCATCAGTATGCCGAGACCGGCGAATGCCGCGGTGCCCAAGACGATGAGCGCGGCTGACTCGCCGACCGCTGTGACCCCACCGTCGGGACGCCACCCGAGGGCGAACCCGACGAGGCAGATGAGTGCCAGCTGGATCACCTCGATCACCAACAACCCGGCCACTTTGCCCAGCAGCAGGCCACTTCGCGGCAGAGGTGAGGCGCCGAGGCGTTTGAGGACGCCGTACCGGCGCTCGAAGCCGGTCGCTATCGCCAGCGACGTAAAGGCCGTCGACATCACCGCCAGAGCGAGCACCCCGGGGGTGAGGATGTCGATCCGCCGGCCCGGTCCGAGATTGAGCACGCCGCCGGCCATCGCACCGCCGACGAGGAGCAGCACCGGGATCACGACGGCAAGCAGCACCTGCTCCCCGTTGCGCAGCAGGAGTCTGACCTCCATCGCCGCGTGCGCCAGCACCATGCGCGACAGCGGAGCCGCGCCGGGGGAGGGCGTGAAGTCGAGCGTCGTCACGACTCGACGTTCCGTCCGGTCAGCGCCAGGAAGACGTCTTCGAGGCTCTGCTCCTCGACGGCAAGCCCGTGCGGCATGACGTCGTGCTCGGCGCACCACGACGTGAGCGTCGCCAAGGTGGCCGGCGTCACGTTGCCGTTCACCCGGTAGACGCCAGGTGCCGACTCCTGCACGGTGCCGTCGGCGGGCAGTCGCCGCGCCAGCTCAGCCAGCTCGAGGCCTGGTACTGCGGTGAACCTGATCGACTGCGGGCTTCGGTCGGCGGTGAGCTCTGCGGGCGAGCCGGCTGTGAGCAGCCGACCCGCATCGATCACATAGACGTACGACGCCAGGCGTTCGGCTTCCTCCAGATAGTGGGTGGTGAGCAGAACCGTCACGCCGTCTTTCGAAAGCTGCGCGATCAGTTCCCAGGTGTCGCGTCGACCGTGCGGATCCAGGCCCGCGGTCGGTTCGTCCAGCACGACAAGGTCAGGCCGCCCGACGATGGCCAGCGCGAGCGACAGTCGCTGCTGTTGTCCGCCGCTCAACCGGCGGTACGGCGTGCGGCCGCACGATCCGAGACCGAGACGCTCGACCAGTGGCGCGATCGGCAGCGGGTTGGCGTGCAACGAAGCGATGTAGCGCAGCATCTCCTCGGCCCGTACACCGGACCACGCCCCACCGGCCTGCAGCATGACCCCGAGCCGCGGCGCGAGCTGGCGACGCTGGCGTACCGGGTCGAGACCGAGCACACGCACCGTGCCCGACGACGGGCGGCGGTAGCCCTCGCACGCTTCCAGCGTGGTGGTCTTCCCGGCCCCGTTGGCGCCGAGGAGTGCGGTGATGCTGCCGGCTTCGACGCTGAGTGAGAGCCCAGCGACGGCGCTCTTGTCGCCGTACGTCACGACCAGGTCGCGGACCTCTATCGCAGGTGCGCTCACCCTGAAAGTCTAGGGATACAGCTCACTGACCGTGGTAGACGGCCTCGACGTTGTGGCCGTCGAGGTCGCAGGAAGACCCCGTAGTAACCGGGGTGGTATTCGGGCCACTCCCGCGGCGCGTGCAGCACCTCTACTCCCGTCGCCACCGCCGCCGCGTGTACCGCCTCAACGGCCTCGCGATCTGGAGCGCAGAACGACAGGTGGAGCTCGCGGGTCTCGGCACCGGTCGCGGCGCTCAGCCAGAAGTCCGGGATGCCGTCTGGGCCGGACAGGCCGACGACGTAGGAGTCGCCAGCCGGGAACCGCATGACCTCACGCATCCCGATCGGACCGAAGACCTGGAGGTAGAACGCCAGCGACGAGTCGACGTCGCCGACCTGGATACCGATGTGATCGAGCATGGCCGCGACGATATCGGTCGCACTACGACGGTCCCGAGGCCGCGATCCAGTCGCCATGCCGGATCTCGTATTCGACCTCGCCTTGCTCGGTGCCCGGGATCGGGTCATCGAAGTGCTCGTGGAAGGTGCGCACATAACGCATGCCGCAGCGCTCCAGCACTCGGCGAGAACGGGCATTCACGGTCATCGTCTGCGCCCATACGCGTCGTGCGCCAAGCTGCGCGAAGGCGACGTCTAGCAGAGCGTGAACACCTTCCGTCGCGAGGCCTTGGCCCCATGCCGCGCGGCGCAGCCGGTAGCCGATCTCGTGCTCGCCGTCCGCGCTCGGCGGTAGACCGAACCAGCCGACGAACTCGTTTGCGGTGCGTTCAAACGCCAGCCACCGATGGCCAAGCGATTCCTGGACGATGCGTGTCATCTCCTCGTACGACGGGGGCCGCCGGTTGGTGAGGTAACGCATCACCTCGGGGTCGCCGTCCAGGTCGACCAGCAGTTGCACGTCATCAGGGGATATCGGCCGCAGCGTCAAACGGGGGGTTTCGACGGCGCCGATTCGCATCGTCGGGAGTATGACACCCAGCGGTAGGCTTCGCCCCTGAGCAGCGCGCCTGTTCCGGCGCTACCTCCTACTCGTGACGTCGTCTCGTCGAGCCTGGTTGAGCCGCCGATCGAATTACGACACAATGGTGTTGTGAAAACCCAGCCGGCACGGACCACGTCGACGGTCGTGGCTGATGACGCACCGACCCGGCAGCGAGTGGCGACCTCGCTGCTCGAGAACGGCGCTTCGTCCGCCGCCGACCTCGCCGAGCGCCTTCGGCTCACTCCGGCGGCCGTACGCCGCCACCTCGACTCGCTGGTTTCAGCTGGTCTGGCGGCGCCCCAGCCGCCCCGGTCGACGGTCTCCATCCGGGGGCGCGGTCGACCGGCCAAGTACTTCGCTCTCACCGACTCCGGCCGCGACACTTTCACCCAGGCGTACGACGACCTCGCGGTGAGCGCCCTGCGCTTCCTCGCCGAAGCAGGCGGGCCCGACGCGGTGGCCGAGTTCGCGCGCCGGCGTACAGCTGAGCTCGAGGAGCGCTACCGGGCGACCGTCGAGGCTGCCAACTCCCCGGCCGAGCGGGCGCAAGCCCTCGCCACCGCCCTCGCTGCCGACGGTTACGCCGCGTCGATCCACAGCGCGCCCGTGGGTGACCAGTTGTGCCAGCACCATTGCCCGGTTGCGCACGTCGCCACGGAGTTCCCTGAGCTGTGCGCCGCCGAGACGGAGGTCTTCAGCCGGCTCCTCGGACGGCATGTGCAGCGGCTCGCCACCATTGCCCACGGCGACGGCGTGTGTACGACGAACATGCCTGGACCGCAGCACTTGACCAGCACCCGTTACGTCACGTCAGCATCATCGGCAGCAACCCCTACTGGGAGGACCTCCTCATGACATCCATCGAGCAGCTGAACCCCGCACTCGAGGGCATCGGCCGCTACGAGTACGGCTGGGCCGACTCAGACCTTGCGGGCGCGACGGCTCAGCGGGGGCTCAACGAGTCGGTGGTGCGCAGCATCTCCGCTTTGAAGAGCGAGCCGCAGTGGATGCTCGACCTGCGGCTGAAGGGTCTCAAGCTGTTCGGCCGTAAGCCGATGCCGACTTGGGGCTCCGACCTCAGCGGCATCGACTTCGACAACATCAAGTACTTCGTGCGGTCCACCGAGAAGCAGGCCACCTCGTGGGAGGAGCTGCCGGAGGACATCAAGAACACCTACGACAAGCTCGGCATCCCCGAGGCGGAGAAGCAGCGCCTTGTCGCCGGCGTCGCCGCGCAGTACGAAAGCGAAGTCGTCTACCACAAGATCCGTGAGGATCTGGAGGAGCAGGGCGTTCTCTTCCTCGACACCGATACGGCACTGCGCGAGCACGAGGATCTGTTCAGGGAGTACTTCGCGACGGTGATCCCCGTCGGCGACAACAAGTTCGCGGCGCTCAACACGTCCGTGTGGTCAGGCGGCTCGTTCATCTACGTGCCGAAGGGTGTGCACGTCGACATCCCGCTGCAGGCCTACTTCCGCATCAACACCGAGAACATGGGCCAGTTCGAGCGGACGCTGATCATCGTCGACGAGG
>JBBPZH010000061.1:0-20917 GCA_038198965.1 Propionibacteriales bacterium | reverse complement strand
CCGCGAGCGTCGGGACGCAACGCATGCAGGCTGTCCGGGCCACCGGGCCGTGCCTCGAGATCGACAATGTCCCCGGTGTTGTCGGCGAGGAGGTAGTTCGCCGACGACGCCCGGTTGGCCTTCTCGAGTACGCCGACCCCCTCTGCGCTCGATGTGCAGCCCAGCAGCGCCCGCAACAAGACGTGGTAGGGCACACCCGGTTCTCCATGGTCCTCGTCACAGGCCAGAGCGTTGGTCAGCACCGCGACACCGGCGGAGTTGACGCCGAACTTGGCCAGCAGACCGGCTTCGACGACCGTGTTGAAGGCCGGGCCGTCATCCGGTTGTGACCGCAGAACCACAACGGTGTCCCGGGCGAACGGCATCCAATCCCAGTTCTGGGCAGCGACCACACCACCGTCCGATGTGACGTAGGCGAACGCGGTGCACTCACCCGGGGCCGGGGCCGGGGCCGGGGCTGGAGCTGGCGCCGGGGCTTCTGCCGGAGCTGAGGCTGGGGTTGCGCTTGGCGCTGGGGCTGGCGTTGTGCCCGGCGTTCGAGCCTGGGTTGAGGTCAGCAGAGCCGTCTGGACCTGCGCCGACAGCAGAATTTCGGTCCGGAGGTTGATCGCCAAGATGTCGTCTCGCTGTACCTGCGCGCCATCGGCGATGCCGGCCAGCTCGTCGACGTACTGCTCGTCGAACTCCCGGATCGGTGTCAGGAAGCGCCGGGCGGAGGTGGTGGCCTGCTGCCAGTCCCAGCCGACGACGCTACGGAAGAGGTCGGCGTACGCCGTGATCGAGCGGTGAACGCGGTCGCGCGCTTGAGTGCCGTGCTGACGGCCGCATTCGTACGGCGACCCGGTGACGCTCACGATCGAGAACATGCCGATAGGCCTCCGTGCCTTTGAAAGGGGCTGGTGCGAGGCTAGCGCTCGCGGTGTTCATCCACAGTCGGCCGTTCCGCAGATCGCCGTGCACAGCCAACGAACGAGGATCCCCGGCACGCCGAAATTGTCGGCGCTCGGCGATTCAATACGTACATGTGTTCGAGCGAAGCAGGGCTGCTGGAGGCGGCCGCGTCGGCGCTGGCAGCGCTTGCTTCCGGTGCCGCCGTGGAGCGAGGAGTGGCTGGCTCGAGCGAGCGGATCGGTCAGCTGCTGACGGCACGGGCACAGCTCGACGCAGCGCTGCTCGACGAGGCCGCCTCCCTCGACGCTGCCGGCGCATACGCCGACGAGGGCAGCCCGACGGCCGCTGCGTGGCTGCGAGCCGCACAACGGCTTGGCCGCAGAGACGCCTCGTTGCTCGTTCATCTGGCGCGAGAGCTCCGCGATCTCCCCCGGACATTCGAGGCCATGCGTTTGGGAGCGTTAAGCCGGGAGCATGCCGCTCAGATCGTCAAGGCCAAGACCACGTTGGGCTTGGATGCCAGTGACTTCGGTCGATACGAGCGCACGCTCGTCGACCTGGCAACCGAGGCATCACCCGACGAGGTCAAGGCGGCAGTCGGACACCTGCTCGACATCGAGACACCCGATCGTGACAAGCGGCTGGTCGATGCGCTCGCCGACCGCAGTCTCAATCTCCGCGAGGTCGGTGACTTGATCAAACTCGACGCGATGGTCGACAAGGTGACTGCCGCTGCTTTGGCGGCCGGAGTGGAGGCGCTGTCTCGCCCAACGCCTGATGATCAGCGCTCCTGGCAGGTCCGTCGGGCCGATGCCTTCAGCGAGATCGTCATGCTGGGCCTCGAGTCCGGTCAGCTGCCGCAGCAAGGGCGCGTCAAGCCGCATGTCAACTTCACCATGACGCTCGATCAGCTGACCGGTGTAGACGGGGCGGGGCCACTGCTGAAGCGATTCGGCCGCATTCCGCTGGCCACCGGTCAACGGCTCTCATGTGACGCGGTCATGACTCGCTTCATCACTGACGCGTCAGGTGAGGTGCTCGACGTCGGACGCGCTGGCCGCCACACCAACGCCGCCCTCAACAAAGCGGTCGCGTTGATGTACGAACGATGTGCATACCCGAACTGTTCCACTCCTGTCACGCAGTGCGACATCCACCACGTCTGGTGGTGGTCGAAGGGCGGGCCGACCGACCGGTGGAACCTGATGCCGCTGTGCAAACACCACCACCTGTTCGTGCATGAGTACGGCTACTACGTGCAGACCGGCTCGATCCGGGAGGCGGAGGAGCGCTCGCTGGCCCGGGTCGCTGGCGCTTCGTCTCGCCACGGGGTACGCCGATCCCCGATCACCGCGCCACTCTCGGACGGTACGTGGAGCAGCTCACTCTGCTGAACGACACGTCGCCGGACCGACTCGCCGATGCTACGTCGGACCTTGTCGCCGACGGTCCGTCGATCTGTGTCGCCACAGCTGCGTCGGCCCGTGCTGCCACAGGTTCGGCGGACTCTGTCGCAGACGCCAGCTCCTACCAGCTCAACGACGCGCCGTTGTGCCCGGAGCCCCGGCTATGACGGGCGACGGGCCACTCGTCGCCCGGACAAGCGCCGGGTGGTCACTCGCGGCGAGCGCGGAGCATGCGATCGAGCCGGTCAGCACGCTCGAGCACGCGCTGACGGACGAGGGGGCTGATGTCCGGTGAGGCGATGGCACTCTCCACTCGGTCGAGGAACTCGCGACCCACGCCCGCCAGCGGGAACATCCCCGAGGCGGCGACCATGGCGACGATCATGCCGGCACTGCCCAGTCCAGGCAGCGCGGCGAGATAGCGCTCGGCGAACGGCTCGAGCAGCTCGGCTTGCGACGGCTGCCAGAACGCGAGCACCACCTCCCGCAAGCTGCCGACCGGCACTTTGCGCTCTTCGACGACGGTCTGCCATGCGGCCTCCTTGCAGTCCGCACTCGGTCGGGCCGCGTTCACCGCCAGTTCCCTGATCCACGAGTCCGGGTCCGGGTCTTTGCCGCGCAGTTCCTCGATCGCCTGCTCGTCGAACTCGCCGAGGGCGGCTAGCCGGATCAGTGCTCGCCACGTTAAGTCCACGTCGTCGGCAGTTAGCTCACGCAGCGACTGCAGCTGGGCATCGGTGACAGCTGCCCGGGCTAGACCCCGAAGGGCCACTGTGCGGCGCGACTCCGACTCGGCGAGCGTCAAGCAGAGGTCGGCGACCGAGCTCAAGACGTCGTCGCGCTGGCTCTCCGGCGTCCAACGCTCGGAGATCGCCAACTCAAGGTCGAGGAACGGCTCGACCAAGGCGTCGGCTGTCTCCTTGGCCAACACTGCATTCGTGACCCGCACGAAATCAGCACCGGGGAGCTCACCGCTGACCACCATGTCCCAGAGCGTGACGAGGGCCACCGCTCGGGAGATGGCCTCGGGCAGTTGAGCGGTCACGTCCAGCAGCCTCGCCACGTTGCGGTCGTCCAGATGCACCGACGCGAACGTCAAGTCGTCATCGTTGACCAACACCAGCTCGGGAGAACCCGCAGCGTCCGACTGGACGGTCGAGGGGACAGTGTCCGACGAGGTGTCCGCTGGGGAAGGCGTGGCGGCTTCGCGGCCAGACTGCCCTGCCGAGGCGCCTGCCGCCACACCGCCGAGCTGGGGCAGGGGAGTGGTCGCGCTCTCGACGACGACGTCGACGACATCTCGGCGTACGAGGTCACCGCCTTCGGTGGCATAGACACCGACGTGGAGCCGGTGTGGGCGAGGCGGCTCGCCGTTCGGTCCTGCTGCATGGAGCTCCAGCCGGCCGTCATCCCCTGACACGAGTCGGAGGGTGTCGGTGCCGGCAGTGTCGAGCCAGCCGCGGGTCCAGGTGGCAAGGTCCCGGCCGCTCGCGTCGCTGAGCTTCTGCATCAGGTCGTCGAGGGTGGCGTTCTGCCACGCGTACGTGTCGAAGTAGCTGCGGAGACCGGTGACGAAGGCGTCCTCGCCGACGTACGCGACGAGCTGCTTCAACACCGCCGCGCCCTTCTCGTACGTGATCGTGTCGAAGCCCGCCGTCGCCTCCGCCACGTCGGCGGCGTGTTGGCGGATCGGGTGCGAAGTTGGGCCGCGGTCGATCGGGTAGGCCTGCAGCTTGTCCCCGGCAAGGAAGCTGGCCCAGGCATCGGTGAACTCGGTGGCCTGTGCCGCCGCCCAGTAGCAGGCCCAGTTCGCGAACGCCTCGTTGAGCCACAGGTCGTCCCACCACTGCATCGTCACCATGTCGCCGAACCACATGTGCGCCATTTCGTGCAGCAAGATGACGGCGACGATCTCCCGTTCGCTCGGAGACGGCGGGCTGCGGTACAGCAGCGAGTCACCCCACGTCACGCAACCCCAGTTCTCCATGGCGCCGCCGAGGTCGGGCACCCACACCTGGTCGTACGTTCGCTGGGGGAACGGGGAGTCGAACCGCTCACCGAAGAACGCCAACCCGCTGGCGGTCAGGTCGAACAGGAACTCCGCGTCCCGGTCGAGGAACTGCCGCAGCGACTGGCGCGCAAACAGACCGAGGTCGTAACCGCCGCGGTCGGAGCGAAGCTCGTAGAAAGGCCCGGCGTTGACCACCGGCACGTACGTCGACAGCGGCGGGGTCGCCGGGAACGTCCACCGCCGTTCACCGCCCTGGTCCTCGATCTCTGGGGCGTCGCTGTTGCTGACGACGAGCCAGTCCGCCGGTGCCGTCACGATGAACGTGTGCGGCGCCTTCAGGTCCGGCTGGTCGAAGCAGGCCCAGGCCCGCCGAGCCTCATCCGGCTCGAACGACGTCCATACGTAGACCTTGCCGTCGGCTGGGTCGACGGATCGGTGCACCCCGGTCGCCTGGTCTGTCGACGCCTGCACGGACTCCACGATCAACACGTTGTCGTCGTGCAAGCCGGTGAGCTCGATCCGCGCGTCGCCGACAGCGTCGGCTGCTATCGGCTCGCCGTTCAGCGTCGCCGAGACGACCTCGGCAGCACAGTCGATAAACGTGGAGTCGTCAGCAGAGGCTGTGAATGTCACTGTAGAGACGGCCCTGAGCTCGTTGCCGTCGACCAGACCGGTGAAGTCCACTGCGATTTCGTAGCTACGGACATCGATGAGGGCGCGGCGTGCGCGTGCTTCCTGCTGCGTGAGACTTCTTAGAGCTGGCACAAAAGGCTCCCGTGGGACGGCGGCGTCGAGACCGTTTGACGCTACACGGCGACACGCCGAACTTACTCAGTGCGGCCCAGCGCTATGCGCCGGCACGCAGATGCCGTATCACGCCCGCCCTGCATCGGCGTGCTGTTCATCCCCTTCACCACCGTGTCGGTGCTGGCGTCCGCCGCCCCGCTGATCAGCGACAACCTCGCTGCCTGCCTCATGGCGTACGCGCTCACGAGGACTCGCCTGGCGCTGCCGTACACCCGGGCTGATCGACGAGTCAGTACTGCACAGCTAGCCGGAGGTGAAGTCGGGCCGGCTTGAGCCGTAGGCTTGCGCTATGCCTGGAAGCCGAACCGCGCCGCCCACGACGTTTCGAGTTCAACCGGAGGTGTGGCGCGAAGCCCTGACATTGGCCGACGGTGACGCGCGGCGCATCGAGATCCTCGACAAAAACACAGTGCGCGTGCACAACCAGCGTCGAAGCGGTACCCCAACGCCGCTCGCATTGTTGTCATCAGACGAGTAGCGCGTGTCATCAGACGACTAGCGCGCCCGCGCTGCCGCGCCGGCACTTGCATGACGTGCCTCGTGCGTCGAAAGCCATCAGTCGTCGAGGGCGTCGAGACGTCGTTTCGCCTCCTCCGCTGCGTTGGCCGCTTCGGCAGCGGCTTTGTCGGCTGCGTCAGCGGTCGCTCGCGCTTCCGCTTGGGTCACGCGTAGCTGCGTCAGTGTCTGCTCCGCCTCCTCGAGCTGAGTCCGGGCCTGCTCGAGAGCCTCTTCGGCCTCGTGCCGCTGAACTTTCACAGCCGCCAGCTGTTCGGCGGATTGGTCGGCTTCGGCGCGAGCTTGATCGGCACTTTGGACAGCCTGCGATGCCTCCGCGGCAGTCGCGTCTCGCTTCCGGCGGCGCCGTTCAGCGGCGAGGTCGGTGACCGAAGCAGTGTGTGGCGTTGGCTGCGGCGTACGGCGCCGGGGTTGCGTTGGTCGATGTGAAGCCGGCTCAGCTTCGCTCGCACCGAAGCCTGAGACCGCGAGCGGCTCCGTCAGCTGGCCGGCGGCCAGTGCCTCGGCGCCGGCTTGGTCGGACAACGTCGCCTCGAGCGTCGTACGGACCGCTGATGCAACGTCGTCGCTCATCCGGCGACCGTGTGCGACCGCCAGGGTGCGGGTCTGTTCGACGAGAGCCGAGACCAGTTGATAGCGCTGCCGGGTGAGCTGTCGAAGGGCGTCACCTTCGACATCGGCCATCACGTCGCGCAGCTCATGGCCGAGGTCGAGGAGGAGATCGATCTCGTCCCTGTGCGCTCGCACCAGCTGGTTGAGCAGCCACGCTGCTTGCGTTGGCTTACGCAGTGCCTGGATGTCGGCGGCCAACTGGCGCTCTCCGTCGGCGCGCGCCTGCTTGGCGCTCGCCGTCCGGACAGCGGTGAAGTCTTCCAGCGAGAGCCCGTACAGCTCGTCGGCGACGCTGTCGAGGTCCAACACGCCCTCCCTCCGGTCCGTCAGGCTAGACCGCTCCACTCCCTCGAAGGTCGTCAGCAAAGACGGGTCAGTCAGCAAAGACCGGGTCAGTCAGCCAAGCCAGGGTGGCAGAGCTCTGCGGGCGCAAACGTCAGTCTGTCTGACGTTTGCTGCATCTCGGTGCCGGGGACTAACCCCAGGCACTACAAAGCCCCGGCGGTCAAACGGGTGAGACCGCCGGGGCTTTGCCAGTACTAGATGGTCAGAGCGCGTCGGTAGTCGACCAGCACGCGCTCAACGGCTGGTCAGAACGCGCTGGTGCCGTTCGGCGTACCCAGACCCGTTGTGCCATCCCAGCCAGCGCCGGCGTGGCACCACACCGTGGTCGGGCAGGTGCCGTTGCTGCCTGACGTCACGTCGTTGAGACCCGAGGTGTTCGCCCAGGTGTACGACGCGGGGTAGCCGGCAGTGTTGCCCGACATCGCGTAGACGCTGCCGATGATGGGGGAGGAGGCACTCGTGCCACCGAACGTCATCCAGCCGACGTAGCCCTGGTAAGCGGTCGAGTCGTAGACGGCGACACCGGTGTTGGGGTCGGCGACAGCCGAAACGTCAGCGTTTGCCTTGCCACTGCACTTCGTGACCGACGTCTGCCACGACGGCTTGGCGTTCAGCGTCGAGCAACCAGAACCTGCGCCGCTCCACGCCGACTCGGACCAGCCTCGGGTGTTGCTGGCCCGGCTGAGCGAGGTGCCGCCGACGGCCACGACGTGCGTGTACGACGCGGGCGACTCGATTCCGTAGCCGTTGTCACCCGTGGAGGCGGTGATGGCGATACCGGGGTGGTTGTAGGCGCTGCTCTCGGCGGAGTCGCTGCCGCCGTAGCTGTTGCTGATCGCCTTCACTCCCGGCACGCCGGCTGCATAGTTGACGGCCGCACCGAGATTGGCGAACGACGGGGTTTTCGCCTCCACCAGCAGAATGTGGCAGCTCGGGCAGGCCGCTGACACCATGTCGAGGTCGAGGGAGATCTCCTGCGCCCAGCCGCCGTCTTTGCGCGGGTAAGACGTGCCGCCGGTTTGGTTGACCTTCTTGAAGCAGCCGTTCGCAATCGTGCAGGCGGGGAGACCGTAGTAGCTGCGATAGGTGTTCAAATCCTGGGCCGCGGTCGGGTCGTCGTACGCGTCGACGATCGCCACCGTGGCGGTACTGCCGTTGGCGGGCAGGTTGTACGCCGACCGGATGTCAGCAGGTCCGTAGCCCGTGGGTGATGAGGCGTTAGGGGCTGCCTTGCCGTTGGCCAGGATCTTGTCGTGGCGGATCGCCAAGCAGCTGGCGAAGCCGGCTTGCGGCTTGGCGCACACATGCACGTTGCGGTGAGAGGCGCCGGTGCCCGAGGGACTGGCGTTGGCGGTGGTGGCGGTGAACACCAGCGGAAGCACCGCAGCGGCCGTCAGCAGAGAAAGCACAGGGCGTCTGCCCATCCCGAACCTCCAGTGTCGTTGCCCGATATGGGCGGTTGAGTGGAACCGGAGGAAGTATCTGACAGTTAACGCTCTGTGAACGGCTTCTCAGTGCATTCTTGGGCTTTTGTCAGCATGCGCCGACCGCGCCTGAAAAGGGCGACGGCACACGGAGGGCCTTCGCGCTCTCGCCTGCAACGATTCGTGCGCCGGCGGCGCATCAGCGAGTGCTGGCCGCGTAGGTTGTGCTGCATGACCCTTTCCCCCGGCCTGAAGCCGGTTTCCACTCCTGACGGCCGCCAGCTCGAGGTGCTGGTCGAAGGCGCTCCTGACGGTCGCACCCTGCTGTTCCACAGCGGCACACCGTCCGGCTCAACGTCGTTCCCATCCTTCGCGGCAGCCACCGAAGCTCGCGGGCTGCGGCTGATCAGCTACTCGCGCCCAGGGTACGGCGACTCCACGCCGCACCCCGGCCGCACCGTCGCCGATGTTGCCGCCGACGTGGTGACGGTGCTCGACGCTCTCGGCGCTGACAGGTTCGTCACGGTGGGCTGGTCAGGAGGTGGTCCGCATGCGCTGGCCTGCGCCGCGCTGCTGCCCGAAAGGTGCGACGCTGCCGCGGTCCTGGCGGGCATCGCGCCCTTTGACGCCGAGGGCCTGAACTGGCTACTCGGGATGGGGGAGGAGAACCTGCAGGAGTTCGGCGCCGCCCTGGCCGGGCAGGAGACACTGACTGCCTTGCTCGAGGGACTGCGTTCACAGTTTGTGAGTATCACCGGCGAAGAGGTCGCCGAGGCCCTGGGCGGCCTGGCGCCCCCGGTCGACCGCGAGGCGTTGAACGGAGAGTTCGCCGAAGCCGTGGCGGCGTCATTTCGGCAGGCGATGCTTCGCGGCGTCGACGGCTGGCGCGACGACGACCTGGCGTTCGCGCGGCCGTGGGGCTTTGAGCTCACTGACATCTCGGTACCGGTCGCCATCTGGCAGGGCGGCATGGACAAGATGGTGCCGTTCGCGCACGGCCAATGGCTGGCGCAGCAGGTGCCCGGCGCCAGGACGCACCTGTACGACGACGAGGGCCACGTGTCACTCGTCACCCAGACCGATCGCATCTTCGACGACCTTCTGGAGATCGCCGGTTGAGCGACCGTCTTCCGGAGCCGCGCGGCAGTTTCCTCGACAAGACGAGGATCTGGACGTCGCGGTCAGATTCTGTCGGCGGTCACGTTTAGCCTGACTGTCGCATCGGCAGAGTGGTGATCGGCGGTGGACAGAGGAGCGGCATGGAAATCGACGGGGCGCGCAAGCTCGCGACGGCGTTGCTGGTTCAGCACGGGCTCGAAGATTGGCGAGTGGTGATGGATCGCGCGAAGACGCGGGCGGGCATCTGCAGGTTCCAGACCCGCGAGATCGGCTTGAGCGGCCCGCTCACGGCGTTGCACTCGCCGGCCGAGGTTCGCGACACGATTCTGCACGAGATCGCGCACGCGTTGGTAGGACCGTTACACAAGCACGATGCCGTCTGGCGGGCGCAGGCGAGGCTCTTGGGATGCAGTCCCCGCGCCTGCCTGCCGCCTGACACCCCACGGGTCGCCGCTCATTGGCTCGGCACCTGCCCCGCTGGTCATCTTGTCCGGCGCCATCGCCGTCCCGCCCAGCCGGGGTCGTGCTCGCGGTGCAGTCCGTCGTACAGCCCCGAGCATCTGTTGCGATGGCGCCATCACGGCCGTGAGGTGTTGATCGCGGAGCCGCGGGTGATTGAGGAGCCGCGGATAATGGCCGCCGGCCGGGTGCGGTCCGCGGCGACGTGGCAGTTGCTCGGGAGAGATAATGGGGAGCCCAGGCGTGAGGACCGCCCGCGGGGGTAACGAAGACGTAGACGACGACAAGGAGCGATCGCTCTCGTGGAGTTCGGGGAGTTTGACCTCGACCGCAGCACAGCGAGGGCTTGGAGCGGCTTCCAAGCCCGCCTAGCCGACCACCTGGCCGCCATGGCCGATGACGACATGCTCGTCATCGAGGTCGACTCGACTGGGCTGGACGGCGGCGAGGGGGCTGCGCCGTTCATCCAATTTGGTGCGCACGACGACGGCCACCTCCGCTCGGAGGTGTCCAGCAACGCCCATCTCGCGTCCCGCTACGCCCTCGACCCGAGTGGGCTGGAAGCCCTCGGGGCGCTGGGATGGGCAGCTCCCACCACGAGCCGCAACGACTCCGGCACCGACGCGGACCCCGGCATCGACGCGCACCCGAATGCCGATACCGATACCGATACCGATACCGATACCTCCGAGGGCTCGCCGAACTTCTTCCTCGACGTCGACCGAGCGTCGGCGGATCGACTCGCTGTGATGACGGTGAAGGCGCTGCGCACGGTCTTCGGTGTCGCGCACCCCGCTTTCCTGGCCGCGCACAACCGGGGAGGCAACGGCAACGTACCGGATCTCGGCATACCGTCGCCGCTGGTCGAGTCGGCGGTCCAGATAGAGGAGCCGCTCGCCCTCGTACCCGACGATGTCGAGCACCTTCGCGAGCTTGTCGACACCGCTTTGGAGCCGGTGTTCGGTCACGGCCCCAAGCACGACTCCGACGGAGACATCCCGGTCGTGGCGGGCAGTGCCCTGCTGTTTATCCGCGTGCTCGACGACGCCCCCGCGATCGAAATCTTCAGCACGATCGTCCGCGGCATCACCGACCTCGAGGCGGCAGCGGCCGCGGTCGCTGAGCTGAACAACGGCATCCGGTTGATCAAGTTCGTACTCGTCGACGACGTGATCATCGCTGTTGCGCACGTTCCAGCGCTGCCGTTCGCTCCACAGCAGTTGCGCGGCGTCCTCGACTACATGTCCAGGGTGGCCGACGGAGTCGACGAAGACCTGGTCGCTCGGGTGGGCGGCCGGCGGGCGTTCGGTGACGACCCGAGCGACGAATCGGACGGTGACGACGCGGGTAGTGACCTGCCACCCGAGCTCGTCACGTTGCTGCATCTCGACGCCGGCAGCGGATCCACCGTCGAACCCGATCTCGCCGCCAGCGTCTGCAACTACGACCGCGACGTCGTACTCAAACTGCTCAAGATCTCCAGCCAGGAAGAGATCGCCTGGCGGCAGTCCTACGACGAGGCGGCGATGAAGGGCGACCGCGATGAGGCGGCGGCCTGCGACTCGGAGGCGCTCGGCTGGGCCAAGACCGTCGAGACGCTGCGCGGGGCGTTGCGCGTCATCGTCGAACGCAACCGTCGGTGAGCTGTCGGAGCTGCCCGAGCACGCTCACCGTGCGCTGGTACGACGCTCACGCCGGCCTGCCCGATTGCTTCTAAGGTCGCGATTCGGTCACGACTGACGACGGAGCCGTGCGCCCGGGCGATTCCGGCCGACAATGGAACGCATGCGCTGGCTTGAAGGGCAGCACCGCGAGTCAGAATACCCAGTCGGCTGGTTGCCGCTGCTGTGGACTCTGGTGGTTGTCGCAGGCGCCGTCACCGCCGCGACTCTGGCCTTGCCCTCGTTGCCGCAGTCCGTCGTTGGGCCGGTCACCGCACGCGCGCTCTTTCACCCCGAGTGGCTCGTCGTCGCGACGCTGCTCGTCTTCCCGGTCTACCGGGCAGCCAGACACAGCTGGCGGACCGCCCTGCTCGTCGTACCGGTCGCCTGCGTCCAGGTCTTGTACGTCGCCGACACCGCGGTTGACACACTCCAGCAGGCGGGTCTCGCGAGTGCCTGGTACGACGCCTGGTACGCCGTTGCAATTGCTCAGGCCACCATGTTCCTCGCCGTCGGGGTGGTGGGCGCGGCGAGAGACGTTCGCGACCGTCGCTGGGTACGGACCATGCACAAGCTGACCGGGCTCGGATCACCGTCGGGGGTGCCGCACAAGTTGCCGGGGCAGCGGAGCCACCTGCCCTTGCCCCCGCCCGAGGATGGCCGGGCAGCTGCTTGAGGGGCTCCTCGGCCGGCTGAAGCAAGCGGCTGTTGGTCGGGAATGTGGCCGCAATGCCGGCGGTTGAGTGGATGATTGATCAACTATCAGGAGCGGTCATGGGTATTCGTCGCCTGAACCACGCTGTGCTATACGTCCGTGACATCGATCGCTCGGTGTCGTTCTACCGCGACGTGCTGGGATTCACCGTCCAGATGACGATCGGAAAGCAGGCGGCGTTCCTCCGGGCCTCCGACTCGACGAACGATCACGACCTTGGCTTGTTCTCGATGGGCGACACGGCGTCTGACACAACCGCCGGCCGCACCAGCGTTGGCTTGTATCACCTTGCCTGGGAGGTCGGCACGTTGAGCGATCTTGCGGCAGTGGCGGACGCACTGCAGGCAGCCGGCGGCCTCGTCGGCGCCTCGGACCACGGCACCACCAAGAGTCTCTACGGCAAGGACCCTGACGGCCTGGAGTTCGAGATCGTCTGGCTGATCCCGGCCCATCTTCTGACCGACGCCGACCTGGCGGCGCGGGACCGGATCCGCCCGCTCGACCTGCAGAAAGAAATCGACAGGTTCGGAGCCTCGACAGCCGGCGGTCTGGGCATCAGCGTCCCTGTCGGCGTCACCGTTCCTTAGGCTCAGTGAGCCCACCGAGTCGCTGCGGCGATCTCCGCTTCAGAGGCTTCGGCGAACAGCTCCAGCTCACTCTCCCGGATCGCGATCAGCGACTCGACGAGATCGTTCCCCAGTGCCTTGCCGAGAGCATCGTCAGACCGCAAAGCCTCAACCGCTTCCGCCAGCGACGTGGGCAGCCGACGGATACCGCGTTCTTCGAATACCAACTCGTCGAGCGCGGCGGGATCCACGTCGACTGGCGGCGGCAGCTCCGCCTGTCCGGCCATCCCAGCCTGGCCGGCTGCGAGCAGGCTGGCGAGCACGAGGTAGGGGTTTGCGAGCAGGTCGAAGCACTTCACCTCCATGTTGGCGGCCCATGACGAGCTGCCGGTCGATCCGGTGACCATGCGCAGCGCCGCCTCCCGGTTCTCCAGACCCCAACAGGCGTAGGCACCGGCCCAGTGCGAGGGCACCAGTCGCAGATAGCTGACCGGGCTCGGCGCGCCGATCGCCAGCAGCGCTGGAAGCCGGGAAAGGATGCCCGCCGAAAACGCAGCCGCCGTCTCGGTGAGCTCGAACGGCCCGTCGCCGTCGGCCATCAGGTTGCTGCCGTCACGCCACAGGCTGAGATGCACGTGGCCGCCATTGCCGACCCCTGGCACCGCGACCTTGGGCGAGTACGACGTCCGCAGCCCGTACCGTGTGCCGACGGCCCGGACCGTACTGCGCACGAGCACCGACGTATCCGCCGCGTCGACGGGCGACTCGGGGCCGACCGAGACCTCAAGCTGACCGGCGGCGTACTCGGGGTGGAACTGCTCCACGGTCACCCCCTGCTCGACCAGCGCGGTGATCACGTCCCGGCAGTAGTCGGAGGATTCGATCAGCCGGCTCATGCCGTAGCCCGGACCTTGTACGCCCGGGGTGAAGTCATCACCGGGCCCACTCGAAACGACCCACTCGATCTCAAAAGCCGACTTGACGGTGATGCCGTCGGCTCCGAGCTCGTCGACCAGCCGTTGCAGCAGCAGGCGACCGCACTGGTTGTGCGGTTCGCCGGTCTGCGCGTACCGGTCCGACGGCGCCCAGGCCCATCCGGGTTGCGCGGCGAGGGGTACGAGACGGCGCAGATCGGGGAGGAGGCGCAGGTCCCCGACCGGTGCGGTGCCGTCGCCTGAGGCCGCGATCCAGTCGTCGAACCGGAACCGGTCGAAGCTGGTCGAGAAGCCCACGCCCCACGCAGCGAGGTGCGGCAGCCTCCGTAACGGCACGCTCTTGACGCGAGCGATGCCTGAGTTGTCGATGAACGTGGTGGCGACCGCGACGATGCCTTGGGCACCGAGATCGTCCACCAGCTTCTCCGCAGTGGCCCGGCGTTGCTCGCGCTCGTTGATGTCCACGGGGAGCTCCTTTTCAGGCAAGGCAGCGATGGCGCCCAGAAATCGGCGGCTGGGCACCGTCCGGCGTCGTTCGCTTAGCGTGGCGTGCCCATGCAGCGGGTGTCTAGACAAAAGCCCGCACGCACAACACACTCGGAAATCATCACGTCGTGTCACAACCGTCACACGCATCTGTCGGACGAAGGGGAGCACCAGCATGGCAACCGTTCCCAGCGTGACCGCGCAAGGGCAGACCACCGGTCTGCGCAGAGGGTTGTCGGTATGGCAGGCCGTCGGGATCTCTGTTGCATTGATGGCGCCGAGCATGGCCATCAACATCAACCCGCAGGCGACTGCCACCTATGCCGGTAGGGCGACGCCGCTGGCCTTCTTCATCGCAGCGATCGCGGTCTTGTTCATCGCTTACGTGTTTGTGCGGCTTTGCCAGTACTACCGGCATGCCGGGTCCGTCTACGTGTTCGCCGGCGCGACACTGGGGCCGCGGGCTGGTGCCATCGCTGGCGTCGGCCTGATGGGCACCTACATCTTCTACGGACTGGTCACTGCGTCGGCCGCCGGCATCTTCGGCTCCGCCTTCCTGGACCAGGTCGGCCTTTGGAACTCGCAGCCATGGTGGGCAGGATTCGTCGTCGGAGGCATCGCGCTGGCGCTGGCCCTTGCGTTGACGATCGTGCCGGCCAAGAACGCGACCTCGATCTTGCTCTCCATCGAAGGCGTCACCGTGCTGGTGATCGTGGCGATCGCGGCGATCGTACTGGTGAAGTTGCTGGGCGGCGGCTCAGCACCGCACGGTGCCTCCTTCACCACCGACGTATTCAAGGTGACTCCGGGCACGCAATCGTCCGCCCTGTTCCTCGGCATCGTCTTCGGCTTCTTGTCGTTCGCCGGATTCGAAGCTGCGGCAACGCTTGGTGAGGAGGCGCACCACCCCTCGCGCGACATCCCCCGGGCCATCCTGGGCACGGCCATCTTCGGCGGCATCTACTTCACCGTGGTCACCGCCATCGAGATGATGGGATTCGGCACGAGCAAGGCAGGTGTCACGGCCTTCAGCAAGTCCCCAGCGTTGATGGGTGACCTCGGCACGTCGTACGTCGCGTCCTGGGTGGGTGATGTCATCACCCTCGGTGCGGGCATCAGCGCGTTCGCCTGCTGTCTCGCCTGCGTGGTCGGCGCGTCCAGGCTCCTTTACGCCATCGTCCGAGACCTCGAACCGCAGTCGTCCCTGGCACGCACCGGAACCTTCGGCACCCCAGCGAATGCGGCGATGGTGATCACCGCCGCCATCGCCGGCATCGCTCTCATCTGCGCTGTCCTCTTCAGCGCCAAGCCGTTCGACACGTTTTTCTGGAGCGGCTCCATCGGCACGCTGATCCTGCTCGTCGCCTACATCCTCGCCACGCTCGGCTGCATCAAGTTGGTGTTCCTCGACCGTAAACTGGATGTGCCGATGTGGCAGGTAGTGATCCCGATCGCTGCGCTGGCAATTCTTGGATACACCATCTGGCGCAACGTCAGTCCCTATCCGACCGGCCCTGCCTACTGGTTCCCCATCGTGGCGTTCGGCTGGCTGGCCGTGATCACCGTGATCGTGTTCGCCATGCCGCAAGTGCCTCGCCGGTTGGCCGAGGGCATGGCGTCGTTCGAGGCTGACCGCGAAGACAACTTCGCTTGACGACCCGCTTCGCCGACGGGCCGCTCGTCGATCATCACTGTCATGGGGTCGTACGACGCGACCTCGATCGCGTTGCTTTCGAAGGACTGCTGAACGAAGCCACCGGTACCAGCGCGCTCGGCACGACGCTGTTCGACTCGATGCTCGGCCTGGCCGTACGCCGATGGTGCGCACCGGTGCTCGACGCGGACCCGCTCGCACCACCTGACGACTACCTCACCCGACGGTCCGAGCTGGGCGCCGAGGAGGTGAACGCCCGGCTTCTGCGAGCCGCAGGAGTCAGCGACTTCATCATGGACACCGGATACGTTCCGGAGCCCATTTGCTCGCCAGCGGAGCTCGGGGCGTACGGCGAAGCGGCGAGCTTTGAGATCGCCCGGCTCGAGACGCTCGGACAAGACCTGCTGAGAGAAGGCGTCCCGCCGAAGAGGTTCGCCGCTGGCTTGATGGAGCGGCTGACGGCGTCAGGCGCGGTCGGCGCCAAGAGCGTGGCGGCGTACCGGGTGGGGCTCGGCCTGTCAGCACGCCAGCCAACCGAGTCCGAGCTCGTCGCCGCGCTGAACGAAGTGCAGCCGCAAGCCGACGGCAGCTACCGGATCGCTCACCCAGTGGTCAACGCCTTCCTGGCGTGGACGGCGATCCAAGCGGGGCTACCGCTGCAGTTCCACGTGGGGTACGGCGACAGCGACGTCGACCTGCTGGAGTGTGACCCGCTGCGGCTGACCGCCTTCCTGCGGGCGACGGAGTCACGCGGTGTCCCGGTGATGCTGCTGCACAACTACCCGTTCCACCGGCACGCCGCTTACCTTGCTCAGGTGTTCGATCACGTCTTCATGGACGTGAGCCTGGGTGTGCACAACACCGGCGCGCTGTCGCGGGCGCTGATCGCAGAAACGCTCGAGCTGGTGCCGTTCGGCAAGTTCCTGTACGCGTCCGACGCCTTCGGGTTGGCCGAGCTGTTCTACCTCGGCTCGCTGCTGTTTCGCCGCGGGCTCTCAGCGGTGCTCGAAACGCTGGTTGCCGATGACGAGATGTCGGTGGCCGATGCCGACCACGTGGCCACACTGATCGGCCGTGACAACGCCGCCCGCGTTTACCGGCTGCCTTCGGATGGATCTGACTGAGCGCTGGCGAGCGACACCGGCTCGAGGCGGCTTGACTGCCGGCCCATGCAAGACGGTCCCGTCGGACGTAAACCGGGAGGCGTGGCATGGGCAGCCTGAGTCCAGCACCGACACATCGACGTCAGCCGTCAGCGAACCGGAGGTGCGGTCCGGGGCACCGGGGCAGCGTCGACCGAGTAGGACTCAGGTGCCGGAAGTGCGCTGCCGGTGGCCATCAGAGGCTCGCTCGGAACCGTTGCCGTCGGCGCCGTTGAGCGCCGGTGAGGTTACGACGCTCAGGCGCCGCGACCCCGGCCCCGGAGGAAGCCCACGATCAGCAAGACGACGACGATGATGATGATGAGGATGAGGATTGTCTTCATGCCGGCATTATGCCCCTCCACGTGCCGATCATGCGCCGGCTGGTGGACGACCCGCCGTTGTAAGGTGTACCCCTAGGGGGTATGTTGGCGTCATGCTAAACACAGCCCCGCACGCCAAGCCCTCCGCGACGTCGGTGGAACTGCCGGGTTACCACGCGTCGCAGGCAGCTCATCTGAAGCGGTTACGCCGGATCGAGGGCCAGGTTCGCGGTCTGCACCGCATGGTCGAGAACGATGAGTACTGCATTGACGTGCTCACCCAGGTCTCGGCAGCGACCCGCGCCTTGGAGGCGTTCGCGTTGGCGCTGCTCGACGAACACCTCAAGCATTGCGTGGCGACCGCCGTGGAGCGCGGCGGTCAAGACGCCGAGGCGAAGATCGAGGAAGCCTCGGCAGCCATCGCGCGACTGGTCCGGTCATGACGTACACGACGGTCTATCACATCAGCGGCATGACCTGTGAGCACTGCGTGAGAGCTGTGCAGGAAGAGCTCGGGGCGCTTGCGGGCGTGCAAGCCGTGGACGTCGAGCTGGTGACGGGCGGTACGTCGGCGGTCACCGTCACGTCGTCGATGGCACTCAGTGAGCAGCAGGTCAGTGCCGCCGTCGACGAGGCGGGCTATGTGTTGGTCAGCTCGCCGGTCGAGCGCTGATCATGACCGTCAGGCCGCAGTCTTCACCGCCGGGCCAAACGCTGGGAGGCGTCCAGACCGCGCCGGGAGGCGTGGAAGAAACCGCGGAGTCCAGCTTGAGCCATGCACCCGCTACCGGCTCAGCACTGACCGTCGACCTCTCGATCGGCGGTATGACCTGTGCCAGCTGCGCCGCGCGGGTGGCGAAGAAGCTGAACCGGATGTCTGGGGTGACGGCGACCGTCAACTTCGCGACCGAGCAGGCGCACGTCACCCACTCCCCGGAGGTGAGCGGCGAGGCGCTGGTTGCGGCAGTGGAAGCCACCGGATACACGGCGTCGCTCCCCGCGTCGTCGTCGGATTCTGGCGCATCGCCTGACGCAACCGCGGTGCAGGTGTCCGACGACTCGACCCGGCGCCTTCGGCAGCGGCTCGTGCTGAGCGCGTCGCTCAGTGTGCCGGTCGTCATCTTGGCCATGGTCGAAGCCGTCCAGTTTCCGGCCTGGCAGTGGGTGAGCCTGGCTCTGGCCCTGCCGGTCGTGACCTGGGGCGCGTGGCCGTTCCATGCCGCCACCTGGGCAAATCTCCGTCACCGCTCAGTGACCATGGACACCCTGGTGAGCCTGGGTGTGGCCGCCGCCTTCGGCTGGTCGGTGTACTCCTTGGTCCTCGGCGGCGCCGGAGCGATCGGCATGCACATGCCGTTCACTCTTGTGCCCTCGCACTCCTCCGGAGCAACCGAGATCTACCTTGAGGTCGCTACCGGAGTCACCACGTTCTTGCTGGCCGGCCGTTACCTGGAGGCCAAGGCCAAGCGCCGTTCTGGCGCCGCGCTGCGCGCCCTGCTCTCGCGAGGGGCGAAGGACGTGGCGGTGCTCCGAGCTGAAGATGGCGGCGCGGCCGAGATCCGCGTGCCGGTAAGTGAACTGAGGGTCGGTGAGCGGTTCGTCGTGCGGCCGGGAGAGACCATCGCCGCAGACGGGCGAGTCCTGACCGGTTCAAGTGCCGTCGACGCCTCGATGCTCACCGGTGAGCCCGTCCCGGTCGATGTCGTCCCCGGAGACACCGTGGCCGGCGGCACCGTCAACACCAGCGGCCGGCTCGTGGTGGAAGCGACAGGGGTGGGAGCAGACACCCAACTGGCTCGGATCGCCCGGCTGGTGGTCGACGCGCAGAACGGGAAGGCGCCGGTGCAGCGGCTTGCCGACCGGGTCTCAGCCGTCTTCGTGCCGTTGGTGATCCTCCTCGCCGCCGGAACCCTCCTCTTCTGGCTTGCCACCGGCGCTAGCACCGAAGTAGCGGTCAGTGCGGCTGTCGCCGTCCTCATTATCGCCTGCCCTTGTGCACTCGGCTTGGCCACGCCGACCGCTCTGCTTGTCGGTACCGGCCGAGGCGCCGAGCTCGGCATCGTGATCAAAGGCCCGGAGGTCTTGGAGTCGACCCGGCGGATCGACACCATCGTGCTTGACAAGACCGGCACCGTCACATCGGGACACATGAGCGTCGTGGGTGTAGCTGCGGCGGCGGGGGAGTCGGCGTACGACGTCCTGCGGCTCGCCGGGGCGGTGGAGCAAGCCTCGGAGCACCCGATCGGGCGTGCGGTGGCGCTTGCGGCACACGAGGCGCGGCCGTCGCTGGTCGGCGCAGTCATGGGCGATCACCTAGCGCCAGCGGACGACGCGCTGATGTCTGGCCCCGCGGCGCTGCCCGGCGTGGACGACTTCACCAACGCCCCCGGGCAAGGGGTGTCGGGTGTGGCAGCCGGTCACCGGGTGGTGGCAGGACGACGTACCTGGGTGGAGGCGCAAACGGCCGAGCTGCCGGCTGACCTTGCGCTCGCCGCTGATGAGCGGGAGGCGCGCGGGGAAACGGTCGTCTGGGTTGGGTGGGACGAGCAGCCGCGCGGTGTCGTAGGTCTCGCCGACACGGTCAAGGACACCTCAGCCGCGGCGGTCGACCAGTTGCGGAAGCTCGGGCTGCGGCCGATGCTGCTGACCGGTGACCACCGGCGATCGGCCGAGGCAGTCGCCGCCGATGTGGGGATCGACCCCGGTGATGTGATCGCCGACGTGCTACCCGCCGACAAGGTGACCGCCGTCCGGGAACTACAAAGCGCTGGAGCAGTGGTGGCGATGGTCGGTGACGGCGTCAACGACGCCGCAGCGCTTGCCTCAGCCGATCTTGGGCTGGCCATGGGCACCGGCACCGATGTCGCGATCGAGGCGAGCGACCTGACACTGGTGCGGGGCGACCTGTTGGCCGCTGTCGACGCGATCGAGCTGTCGCGCGCGACCCTGCGCACCATCAAGGGCAACCTTTTTTGGGCGTTCGCCTACAACGTCGCGGCGCTGCCGTTGGCGGCTGCGGGGCTGCTCAATCCGTTGTTCGCGGGGGCCGCGATGGCGTTCAGCTCGGTGTTCGTCGTCACGAACAGCCTGCGGTTGCGGCGTTTCACCAGTCGCTCCGGCGCGACGGCCTGACGAGGAGCCGCCATGGTCTCCACCAGTGATCACCCACGGTTCGCCGTCACCGCCGACGTGGTCGCGTTGACGCGCGCTGACGCCGGCTGGCAGGTGTTGTTGGTGACCCGCGGATCGGAACCCTTCGCCGGCCGACAGGCGCTGCCCGGCGGTTTCGTCGACCCCGACGAGGACCTGGCCGACGCCGCGCGCCGGGAGCTGTCGGAGGAGACGGCGGTGGCGGTCGCGGCAGCAGACATGATCCAGCTGGGTGCCTACGGCCGCCCCGATCGCGATCCGCGGATGCGTACGGTCAGCGTCGCCTTTCTCCTGGTACTTCCCCATGCTGTTGAGACCACTGGAGGTGACGACGCGACGGGTGCCGCCTGGGAACCGGTCGAGGAGGTCCTCGCCCAACCCGACCGGTTGGCCTTCGACCACGAGCAGATCCTGCGTGACGCCGTGCGCAGAGCTGAGGCGCTGGATTCTGCGGTCTGAGCTCGGAGCGGCCCGGGGGGCCCGCATCGCCGCCTTATCCAGCCCGCGCCCGACTTGTCAGGGTGCAGCGAATAGTGGTCGGTGTGCCTCGCCCTGACAACTCGGGGCCTTTGCGCGACGGACTTGTCAGGCGTTCATCGGGCTATAGGCCCATCAGCGGATGACAAGTCGGCTGGCGGTCTCGTCAGACTCCAAGGCGGCCTCGGAGCAGGGTCGCAAGATGCACGGGCTCCCTT
>JBBPZH010000060.1:0-11597 GCA_038198965.1 Propionibacteriales bacterium | reverse complement strand
GACGTCACCGTTGTTGAACTGCACGGAGATGCGTGGTGCGCCGGCTCCCACCAGGTCGGTCTTGAAGTCGTACGACAGGTTCTGCACGTCGCCAACGTTCTGGTCAATGTTCAGACTGTGCCGGGTGTACGCGAGGGCATAGTCATTGCCGGTCGAAGTCCCTGCACAGACGTTCACCGCGAGCGCGCGGCTGTTGTTGTCGATCGGACTGTCGGACTTGACCGCCTTCCACTTGATGGAGCTGCACGTCGAAGGGTTCGATTGTCCGGTGGCGTTGTCGTAGGTATACGCCTTCGTGCGCATCACGTCGTAGTTGCTGACGTTGCCCCCGTTGCCTTCCGCCACCGCTGTGCCGGCGGCAAGCGCAGACCCCGCCACGATTACTGCTGTCATCAGGGATGCCCTGACGATTCTCCCGGGTGCTCGCATTTGGTCCCCTCTTCTCAGAAGCATCGCTCGAAAGGCGACACCAGGTATTCGCAAGATTACGGAGAGTTGCGAAAACCGTCAAGAGAAGCTATCGGTACCAGCACACGAGCCTGCCCTGCAGAGACTCCTTCTCCAGTTGGTCGTGGCCCGAGGCAGCCGCATAGCCCAGCCGTGTGGGCTTACGGCATCCGGGCTGGACCGCTGGCCCTGATGACCGTGACCTCATATCTCGGCTGAGCACGCAAACTGCAGTTGCCGCTGCTGTCGCGTGGGGCGATGCCTTGGCCGTGGACGACGAACCGGCCGTGACCCTGGCCCTCGTGGTACTTGCCGGTTCCGTTCATGAGCTGGTACCTGGCGGTGATCTTGAATTTGACGAAGCAGTTCTTGGGGTCAGGTGCGGCACGAAGTGCTCTCGGCTGGTCGGGTGGTAGACCGTGACGGTGCCACCGCCGAGATACAGGTGGTCCCGTTGACCCTTCGAAACGTCGCGACCGGCGCCTGCGAAAACGCCGTGCGCCGCCGCACCCTGCCGGTTGTTCATGCCGGTGATCAGGAAGTGCTCCATCGTTGGAGCGGCGGCAGCGGCAGCCATGGGACGTGACGGCGGTTGAGTCGCGCTGCCAGGGCTGGAGTTGGCGTAGGCGACGCCGCCGAGGGCCAGCGTTGTCATCGTGGCGACGCCTACAGCAACGGTCTTGATGTGCATCTGCGACCTCTTTTGACAACACCGGCCCAGCCTGAGTGGCTGTGCCTTCAGCGGCTCACATGAGCCTCAGCGCAACGGACGCTAACGCAGCGGGGCAAGGGGAGGGTAGAGGCGATTTCTGTAGATGCGGTCACTTCATGGAGCCTGGCTTGACGACAGAGACCACCCGAGCCCCTCAACGAGAAGAGAGGCTCGGGTGGTCTGGACTTTTCGGCGCGCTACCTCAGGTGAGGGTGATCCCTCGGTACATGCCCATGAGGAAGTGCGGCTCGCCGCCGTGGTCAGCGTCCGGCCAGAAGCAGAGAATTGCGTACTTGCCGGCCGGCTGCGAGTAGGTCGCCGCCATCTGCGAGTTCGGGCTCAGCCCCCCGAAGGAGAACCCCCCACGACCAAACGGTGGCGGGCCCTGCGCTCCGCCGTTGACCCACTTGCGGACATCGCGGATGGTCTTGCCCTTGGCGAGCTTGGCCATCACCATGATGTGGTTGTCCGTGGAGTGGTTCTGAAACGCCAGGACACCCGTCGACGGAATCGAACGCGGCATCTTCGCCCATCGTGTCATTCCGACCGCGCGCACATGTCCGCTCGACACCAACGGCACGGTTGGCATCGCGGTGCCGGTGACGTGCACCGTCAGGATCTTGTTGGCGCTGGCGTGCCCGGTCGTCTCGACCGCCCACACCTTGCCGGTGTGCATGGTGCGCCACATCTGATTCATGTGCTTGGGGCCGGCGTTCACACCACCCAGGAAACGCATGTGGTGCTCGAGGCGGCGCAAGGCCCGTACGTCGACATTCCTACCGGCGAGCCCAGCGCTGATATCACGGACTGCCATCCGCTTGGTGTAGCCAGGGCGAGGCTTTGCGAGCTGGAACGACGAATGCGTGGCTGCGTTGATCACGAACTCGCGCATACCTGCCCGGAGGTGGGTTGGCATTCGGACGTGGTTGTGCTTGGTGATGTAGACGTGCGTAATAGGAATTGGAGCCTGTGCGACCTGTGAACTGGCATGCGCCGAGGGCGCAATGACTATCGCGGTAGCGGCCGCTGTGGCAACAGCCGCCGACACGGCAAGGGGACGCCGCGTTCTGTTCATAGTCCCTCCGAAATAGGGGCGAGAAGGTCCCGCGGACACCCGCGGTTATTGGGGAGCGTAGACCCGTCTCCCATTGGGGCGAAAGAGGGTCGGCTCTCGTTAATAAGCGATTGCCGAGCGTTCAGCAACAGTCCACGTCGAGGACTCGGGCAATCGACTTCAGTGACTCCGGATTGACGCGGTAGTACACGTTCGTGCCCTGGCGCTGCTTGGCGACCAATCCGGCCTCGAGCAATTGTCGGAGGTGGTGACTGACCGTTGGCTCAGAGAGCTGGACAGCGGGAGCCAGCTCGCACGTGCAGGTCTCACCGGTCGGGCTCGACAGCAACAACGAGATCAGCCGGATGCGTGTCGGGTCCGCCAACGCCTTGAGTCGTTGCGCGATCGCGAGCGCGTCAGGCGCCGACAACCTCGCATTGGGCGCCAACGGCGGACAGCACAACGGCGACGCGTCCTCGATCAGCGGCAGTGACTTCGGCATGCTTCGATGCTCCCAGCTCTTTGACGTATGTCAAATCAACCTACAGAATGAGACATATATCGAATCAAGGAGGTGAATCACATGGCCTGTCAGAGCGACTGCAAGGACTGCTGCGGCGAGGAATGCTGCGGCGACACCTGCTGCTGAGCCGGCAGCCGCCGCCAGCCGAGCTTCAGGCACCTCAGACATGCCGAATATCTTGAAGCGCGGACCGGCAAGAGGACGGAGAAGTGCGGCCTCGGCTGGCGGCGATCTGGCCGTGGTGCAGCGACAGGCGGCCAACCCGGTTTGAGCCCACTCCGGTATGCCGACTTCGGCTCACATTGCATGAGTTTGCCGGCTGGGTGCCGGTGCGGTGCTGGCTAGTCTGACCTCGCGTTCCCCGGCCGACGGTGATGGAATCATCGAGCCGCGAGCGTGGCGTGCACCCCGGCGCCGTACTCAGCCAACGAGAGGATCTCAGCATGTCCGTCAAGCAACTGTCCCGACTGCTCATCGTCGTCGGCGGCGTCAACTGGGGTCTGGTGGCGCTGGCGCGATTCGACCTTGTGGCGACGCTCACCGGCAACCGGTTCGGCGGAACCAATGCAGCGAGCCGGCTGATCTACGGGCTCGTCGGCGCGGCCGCAGTCGTCGAGGCCGCCGACTTGCTGGGCGAGATTCAGAGCTAGTCGACGCTAGTCGGCGTACGCCTCCGCCAGGAGTGCGCGCAACGGTTCCCACAACCCTGGAGCCGCTGCCAGGACATCGCCGCGGCCGGGCGCCGAACCGTTCGCCACAGCCTCAAGGTCGCCCACCAGCCCACCGGCCTCTTGCACGAGCAGGACACCGGCAGCGACGTCCCAGGGCTGGGCATTCGGCGACCACGCCGCGTCGGCGGCCCCCATTGCCACTTCGGTGAGGGCAGCCGCCGTACTCCCGCCGCGGCGGATGTGCCGAACGCGTGGCAGCAAAGCGTC
Source organism: Propionibacteriales bacterium (assembly GCA_038198965.1). Classification (GTDB taxonomy): domain Bacteria; phylum Actinomycetota; class Actinomycetes; order Propionibacteriales; family Nocardioidaceae; genus JAUJOE01. The sequence goes on along the minus strand of JBBPZH010000060.1, from coordinate 7,923 downwards.
GACCATCGCCCCACCCTTGGCGCGGTGTGCGCCGCGCCCGAAGTTGATGCCGACCAAGGCATGTCCTAGATCTGCGTTGTCACGTACTGAGAGCTGTCGCCCATCGCACCATGCGCCGCCGCCCCGCGCGGCGGTCACCACTCGCTGAAGCACCGGCGCCGCCACCACCCCTGCCAACAGCTCACCCCCGATAGTGCGAGCCGCCAGGCTGACGGTCCAGTCCGGCAAGCCGTAGAGATAGCTCAGCGTGCCGTCGATCGGGTCGATCACCCATTCGATACCGCTGGTTCCCGGTAATGTGCCGCCCTCTTCGCCCAGCACCCCGTCGCCTGGCCGGTGCTGGCGCAACACTTCTCGTACGGCGTCCTCGACTTGCCGGTCGGCCTGACTGACGAGATCGCCCGGGCCGGTCTTTTGCTCAATCAGCAGCTCGTCGGCTCGCCGTCGCCACGACATCGCCAACTCGCTCGCCACCGTAGCGGCCACCTTCGCCACTCGTAGGAGCTCGGCCGCACTCGGGTCCTGGCCGGACTGGCTTTCTGGCTCTGGAGCTGGCACGCGCCAAACCCTGTCACAACGCTGTCGACAGCTCGCCGACCGGCGCCGTCGGTCGATCCGGTCAGTTTCTTGACTGACCATTCAGGCTGTGTCAGCGTCGGCCCTGCCGGGCCGTCACCGTACGTGCGCCCGGGTGCTGTCGGCGTACGTGGCACCATCGACAGCACGCTCACTCGCCGGGCGGAACGGCGGGGACGGTCGGCCACACCGGGTGCTCGGCACTGGGACGAAAGGACACTACGTGGGCCCGTCGGGAGGCGCGATCGAGCTGCGGGGCCTGACGAAGCTGTTCGGTACGGACGCTGCAGTCGTCGACCTCGACCTCTCGATCCAGCCCGGTGAGTTCTTCTCACTGCTCGGCCCCTCCGGCTGCGGCAAGACGACCACGTTGCGCATGATCGCCGGCTTCGAGGAGCCGACGAGTGGCGAGATCCTGCTGGACGGTTCCGACGTCGCAGCAGTCCCGGCACATAAGCGACCGGTCAACACCGTCTTCCAGAGCTACGCGCTGTTCCCCCATCTCTCGGTCGAGGACAACGTCGGCTACGGCCTGCGGTGGCAGGGCGGAGTGGACCGCGCCGAGCGGCGCACTCGGGTCGGTGAGGCGCTCGAGCTGGTGCAGCTGAGCTCGTTCGCCAAGCGCCGGCCGCACCAGCTCTCCGGCGGCCAGCAGCAGCGCGTTGCCTTGGCGCGGGCGCTGGTGCTGCGGCCGACGGTCCTGCTGCTCGACGAACCGCTCGGCGCACTGGACGCCAAGCTGCGCAAGACCCTTCGCCAAGAGCTCACCACTCTGCACAGCGAGGTGGGAGTGACGTTCGTCTTCGTCACGCACGACCAAGAAGAAGCCTTGGAGATGTCCGACCGGCTCGCGGTCATGGAGCTCGGCCGGCTCGTGCAGTGCGGGTCCCCCCGAGATGTGTACGCCGCACCCCGCACCGCCTATGTCGCCGACTTCCTCGGAGTAGCAAACCTCCTCGAAGTCACGTGCCTCGGCTCAGGCCCCAACGGCCTGCGAAGCGTCCGGCTCGGTGACCGGCAGTTGCTCGCGAACCCGGTGGACGAGCAGGTCAGCGGCCAGGCGCACGTGGTGATCCGACCCGAGCGAGTGCGGATCTGCCGACCAGACGACGGCGGCGACAACCGGCTCCCGGGCACCATCGACCGCCTGGTGTATGTCGGCGCCACCACCCAAGTGCTGATCCGCCTGGCCAACGGGGCAGCGTTGCAGGCGCTTGTCGTCAATGACGGGGAGCGCCCCGACCTGGTGTCCGGGGCTACCGTCTCGGTGGCACTGCCGCCGGACGCGCTGCGCCTGCTCGCCGGCTGAGCACCTGACAAGTCGCTGTCAGAGATCCATGACGGCGAGGTTGTCGATCGTCTTGCCGTCGGCTTGACGCAGCCGGCGGGCAACCAGCCACGCCAGCGTCACCGCGATCACCGTGGCCAGCAGCAGCAGGGTTGCCAACGCGTTCAGAGCAGGCGTTGGCGAGCTTCGCGTGCTCGAGTAGAGCTCGATCGGCACGGTGACCGAGGAGTAGCCGTTCTGCAGGAACGAGCTGACCACGAAGTCGTCCATCGATGAAGCAAGCACCACCATCGCCCCCGCGAACACCGATGGCGCCAGTAGGGGGATGAGCACCGTACGAAGGGCCTGGATCGGTGACGCACCCAGGTCGCGGGCGGCAGTCTCGTACTCCGACCCGACCGAGACCAGCCTGGCCCGCACGATCACGACGACGTACGAGATCGAGAACGTGACATGTCCGAGGACCTGGGCGGTGCGACCGAGCGGGATCACGGTGTAGAGGTTGGTGAACACCAGAAACAGTGCGCTGCCCATCACGATCTCGGGCGTGGCGAGCGGCAGCAGCATCATCGTGTTCGAGGCGGTGCTCGCCCGGCCGCGCCAACGAGTCAGGCCCAGCGCGAGTGCGGTGCCGAGCGGTGTCGCGATGAGCACGGTGAGCAAGCCGAGGCGCGCTGTGTTGGTCAACGCGAGCCGCAGCTCGTCGTTGTGGAAGACCGAGGCGTACGGGTCACCCCAGTACCACCGGAACGACGCTCCCTGCCACGTGGTGCGCGACCGCCCGTCGTTGAAGGAGAACTGCACCGCGATCAGCACGGGAACGAGCGACCAGGCGACGTACGCCCAGGTGATGCCGGCCAGCACGATCGGTCGCCGCTGGTGGCGCCGGCGAGTCGGCCGCGGCCGTTCGACGGTGGCTGTCTCCGGCGGCGGGGCTACGACGGTGGTCACACGGCCTCCTTGCTGGCGCGCTGCGTCGCGACGAGGTAGTAGGCCATAAGCGCCATCAGCAGCACGGACAGCACCAGCACCAACGCGGCACCGACCGCCTTCTCCTGGCTTTCCAGCAGGTAGAACTCGATCTGGTTGCCGACCATGTTGGTCGTCGGTGAGCCTGACACCAAGGTGTTGGTGTAGTAGTCGCCGAACATCGGCAGCACCGTGATCGCCGACGCGGTCAGCAGACCCTGGCGCGACAAGGGAAGCGTGACGTGCCAAAACGTCCCCGCCGCGCCGACGCCGAGGTCTCGGGAGGCCTCCAGCAACCGTCCGTCGATGCGGTCGAGCGTCGCGAACAGCGGAATGATGAAGAACGGAATGTAGCCGTAGGCCAGCGCGATGATGACCGTATAGGGGTTGCCGGAGAGCCAGTCGACCGGCGCTGAGATGACGTGGACTGACTGCAGAGCCCGGTTGACGTAGCCGTCGGGCTGCAGCAGGTTGATCCAGGCCAGCATCCTGGTGAGGTAGTTGATCCACCACGGCGCAAGGATCAGCGCCAGCAGCAGTCCGCGCCGGCGCCCCGCCAGCCGGGCGACGTAGTAGGCGACGGGATAGCCGATCAGGATGCACACGGTCAGCGCCACGGCGACGTACACGAAGGTGCGGACGAAGACCGGTCGGAGGTCGCCGAAGAGTGCGCTGTGCACCACGCCGCTAAGGGCACCGAACTGCCACTGCAGCGGGTTCCAGACCGGAATGGGGGAGCCGAACAGCGGGTCGACGGTGCCGAACGCGATCGCCGCGATGGCGTAGAAGGGGGCTACGAAGAACACCAGCAGCCAAGCCGTGCCGGGTAACGCAAGGGCCGGCCAAAGTCGGGTTGACTGCGTCTGGTCGGCGGCCGAACGAGCCACGGAGCGGTCAGCCGGCCTTGAACGACGCCCAGGCGTCGTCCCAGAGGTTGCGCCCGGTCGGGCTCAGCTGCAGCAACTCCACACCGGAGTGGTAGTCGTCGAGGGTGACGACGGCGTTCTGCAGGTTCTTCGGCACGTACCCCTGGGACGAGAGGTACTCCGGGGTGAACTTGGACTGCGCCGGCTGATACCCGACCCAGCCGAAGTTCTTCAGCGCGTTGTCGTTGTTGAGCAGGTAGTTCAGGAACAGGTGGGCCAGCACGGGATTGCTGGCTCCCGCCATGACCGAGATGGTGTCGCTGCCGACGACTGCCTTGGTGTCGGGACGCCAGTACCCCAGCACGTCCACCGATGTGCCCTTGGGCAGGTAGTACTGGGCGCTGATCATGTCGCCGGACCAGCATTGGTGGACGACGGCCCGGCCTTCGGGTATCTGGGTGTAGCCGCTGATGTCCACCTTGACGTTGACGAGCGGCACCAGCTTCTTGAGCTGCGCCTCGGCTGCGTTCAAGAGGGCGGGGTCTTCGGTGTTGACGTCGGTCACGCCGTTGCGCAGCAGTGACATGCCGAGGGCCTCGCGGCCGTCGTCGAGAATGTGGACGCCGCCGGCGTACTTCGGGTCCCAGATGAGGTCCCAGCCGTTGGACGGCAGCGACGAGACTTGGTCAGCCCGGTAGCCGATCCCCGTGGAGTAGATGTTATAGGGGACGGTGTAGTGCGAGCCTCGGTCGTAGAACGGGTTCTGCAGCTCTGACAGCGCATTGTGCAGATTCGGCAGATACGAATGGTTGAGCGGCTGCAGCAGCTTGCCCAGCACGACCTTCGCCAGCACGTCAGGAGTCGGGAAGAAGACGTCGAAGTCGGTCTGGCCAGTACGGAGCTTGGCCACCGCCTCGTCCATGGAGTTGAACGTCGTGACCTCGACCGTGGTGCCGTACTGCTGACCGAACGCCTTGATGACCCCGGGCGCCAGGTAGTCGGCGTAGTTGTAGACCTTGAGGGGGCCCTTCTCCGGTTTGAGCCCGCTCTTTATCGCCGGGATGTCGTTGTAGAGCGGCAGCGTGACCGGATGATCCAGCCGTGCCATCGGCAGCGTCCCGCTGCTGCTCGACGACGTGGAGTTGCAGGCGCTGAGCAGGGCAGGTCCAGCGACTGTTCCGGCGGAGACTGCCAGGCATTGCCGGAGGAACTGTCGCCGGTCATACGAGCCGCGTTCCCGGGGATGCAGTGTCATTCGCTGACTGTATGTTCATTTAGAGCCTCAAGACAACGGTTCGCGAAGAAGCGGGACGGGCTGCTGCCGACTACTCATCGACGGGATGCGACCGGTAGGTTGCGCTCCAAGATGCACGTAGTGGCGCGATGAAGGAATCGCTGTGACCGACGCCCGACCCGTCCGCATCCGAGCCGTCGTGTTCGACGTCGGCGAGGTCATTCTCGATGAGACGACGGAGTGGGCGGCCTGGGCAGACTGGCTTGGAGTGCCGCGCCATACGTTCTCTGCCGTCTTCGGTGCCGTGATTGCCGGCGGGTCGAAGCACCATGAGGTGTTCCAGCACTTCCGGCCAGGGTTCGACATCGCGACGGAGCGACAGCGCAGGTTCGCGGCTGGTTTGGGAGAGCACTTCGACGGTCGGGATCTGTATCCGGACGCCAGAACCTGCCTCGGCACACTCAAGCGGCAGGGATACGTCGTGGGTCTGGCAGGCAATCAGACGTCGCGGTCAAAGCACCTTCTGGACGAGCTTCACCTCGACAGCGACTTCATCCTTACGCCTGACGACCTGGGCGGCGCCGAGAAGCCGTCGGTGTCCTTCTTCAAGGAGCTCGTGCAGCACATCGGCATGCAACCAGCCGAGGTCTTGTACGTAGGTGACCGGCTCGACAATGACCTGCTTCCGGCTCGAGAGGTCGGTCTCTCCACTGCCCTTCTTCAGCGCGGGCCGTGGGCGTTCATCAACACAGAGAAGTGGGACGTCGATCAAGCTGATGTTCGGCTGCAATCCCTTGTCGAGCTCCCCGCAGCACTCGCCCAGCTCAACCAAGTCAACTAGCGCAAACCGCCGTGAGGGAGGCACGTGATGGGCATCGCTGGCATCGTGCGCGAGTGGAACAGAGAAGAAGGCTGGGGTGTCATCGACTCCTCGGCGACTCCAGGGGGCTGCTGGACGCACTACTCGGCCATCCAGATGGCGGGCTATAAGGAACTCACCGTCTCACAATCCGTCAGATTCACCTTCGAAGCCGTTGACCAGGACGGCTACCACTTTCGCGCCGTCGACGTCTGGCCTTCAGGCGTCGAGTCACCGCCGCAGCGGACAGAGCCCCAGCGAGGTCCATCCAGCGCCTACCGCAGTTCTCTGCACCTGCTGATGGATGACCGCGACGTCCCCTGACGGCCGGGGCTGTCGGCGATCTTGGTGCCCCCACTGCACTGCCCACCGCTGCGGGCGACGGTTGGGTCACCGTCAGGCTGGCAGATCGACCACAAGCGTGCCCTCGTGCCAGTCGTGGATCTCAGCCACAACGACACCACCGGCGCCGACCAGTGCCGCCCAGCCGGGAAAGTCCTCGTCGTCAGTTGCCCCGGCCTGCGTGGAGACCGCCAGCCACTGGCCTGGCGCTACGTACCGCTTCGCATCCTCCACCACGCTGCCCCGCCACCATTCGAAGCCGCGCCTCCAGTCGGCGTCGGTGCTGCGGCGCTCGCCATACAACCCGGGCGCAGATGGTCCAAGAACCAGCGTGGAGCCAAGCTGGTAAGGCGGTGCCGTGCCGATCTCCGCGCACACCGCGATCGACGTCGGTACGCCGCCTGCCACGGTGCCGCCACTGGGCGTACCGGCGACGAAAAGGCCGTCCTCGCCCTCTCCAAGCCCCGCCTTGCGGTGTACGGCCCTCACCGCTCCACCGTCGGCGAGCACTTGCGTGATGTACGGCGGCCCGGCCGGTGCCGTTTCGACGAGCCCGAAGCAGGCTGCTGGCCCGCCGCTTGTGTCGGCCGTGAGTTCGGCGACCGCGGGATCGTCGAGGCGGATGGCCGCGCTCGGACGGTAGCCGGTGAGCGACATCTCCGGGAAGAGCACGAGGTCACAGCCGGCTTCCCGGCCGCGCTCGAGCAGCTCCAGGTGACGCGTCACGTTGTGCTCTAGCTGCCCCTTGGGGCAATGCAGGGCAGTCAGCAGGAGGCGCAGGCTGGCTACACCTCTTCGCGGCTGGCGCGGTCGGAGCGTTTGAAGACCTTCGAACCCAGCCACACAACCGGGTCGTACTTGCGGTCGACGACGCGCTCCTTCATCGGAATGATCGCGTTGTCGGTGATCTTGATGCCCTCGGGGCCCTCTTCGACGTTGACGGTGTAGTCGGTCAGGCCTCCACCAAACGCATCACCGCGCCACATGCGCAGCTTCAGGCCGTGCCCCATCTCAGCTCAACTCCCTAGCTTGCGGTAACTGCCCGTGTCCGCTGACCGGCGGACGAAAGGATCCGAGGTTAGCGTTGGCGGGGCGACGTAATCCTCGGGTCCTTGGCCGGGGGTACGGAGGCTGTGGTGGACGCGCCGGGTACGGCGGCTGCGGTGGGCGCGCGCCGGTGCTCCCCACCCTCGCAGACCAGCCTGCACGGCGACTCGCTGACTCCGTCGACGGCCTCGACTGTCACCTTCGAACGCAGACCACCCTGGTCATTGTTGAGCGCAAGTGCCCACCTGTCCCAGGTGCTGTGCAGGAAGTGGCCGTCCACGGCGCTGATGCGAGGCTCCCCACTGACGGTCACGGTAGCGACGGCGAGCACCTTCATGCCAGTCAGGAGTGCGACGAGGTCTTCAGCGGACAGCACCCGGTCGCCGTGGATGATAGCTCGCAGGTGGTCGGTCGAGGACGCAAGCGAGGCGTTCAGCAACCGTTGCAGTGTGGCAAGCTCATCGGCGGTCTCTAGCACGGTGCCCGACGCTAACACCCTCGATGCGTGGCTTCGCTCGGATTCGGTCAGCAGCAATCGACGTCGAGAACGCGTGCGACCGCCTTCAACGACTCGGGTACCCGGCGCGGATGCCGGCGAGGCAGCGCCGTCACATCTCTTCGCGGCTGGCGCGGTCGGAGCGCTTGAAGATCTTCGAACCCAGCCACACAACCGGGTCGTACTTGCGGTCGATGACGCGCTCCTTCATCGGGATGATCGCGTTGTCGGTGATTTTGATGCCCT
>JBBPZH010000059.1:0-22855 GCA_038198965.1 Propionibacteriales bacterium | reverse complement strand
GGTGTGGGTCTTCTTCACCGAGGGCACCGGGGAGTTCGCAGGTTGGTACGTGAACCTGGAGAAGCCGCACGTCCGCGACGAGCGCACCGTCTACACCAGTGACCATGTGCTCGATCTCGTCATCGAGCCGGACCGCACGGTGGTCCGCAAGGACGAGGACGAGCTCACGCTCGCCGTCGCGCAAGGAATCTTCGACGCCGCCGCCGCGGCAGCGATCGAGGCGGACGCTGCCGAGGCCGAAACCATAATCGCCGACTGGGGCCTGCCGTTCTGCGACGGATGGGAGCACTTCCGACCCGACCCTGCGTGGCCAATCCCTGGACTGCCACAACCAGGGACTGTCTGACTCGCGCTGCCGAGGAACCACCACTCCGGCTGCTCTGGGTCCCGGACCGCCCGGACGTGGTGTGACCCCTTCTCTGAGTTGCTCCCGATGGTGGTTTCCCGGTCATCGGCAGATCCGGCAGAGCCGCAGCGTCGCACGCTCTGTCCGCGCATGTAGGACGTCGAGCCTCTCAGGCCTGCGGTCGGTACCGGTGCTGCTGTCACCAAGGATTGCCCTCGAACCCGGTGAGCCAATGCAGACCGTAGCGGTCGATAACCTGCCCGTCGGATGCGCCCCAGGGGCGCGACTGCAAGTCGTCCACCACTCGGCCACCTGAGGAACCAGTCGGAACAGCACCACGTCCAGGCCCCTCTGGAATGTTGTTCGCAGCGCTCAGGTCGCCGCCAGCCCAGACAGATCACGATCTCTATCCCCTCACTGAGGTGAGCAGGCCATCGACATCAGAACGTTCACTCGCCAAGCAGCGAGCCGGCGATCCGGTGAGGATTCGGCCCCCGACCGCTGGGGTCGAGCACGACCGCTCGCAAACGCGGGCAGTGGTTACTGTGCCGACGTGGCGCAGATGAGTCGGTCCTCTGAGTTCGGGCGCATCTTCCTCTACGGCGTCACCGGCTCGGGCAAGAGCACAGCCGCCACACAGATCGCCGCCCGAACCGGGTTGCCGCTGACGCTTGTCGACGACCTCACGTGGGAGCCGAATTGGGTGCCAGTTGCCGAGGACGTGCAACGGCAGCGGATGGCAGCGGTTGTCGCCAGAGACGAGTGGGTCCTCGATACGGCGTACACCGCGTGGTTAGACCTTGTACTGCCTCGGGCCGAGATGGTGATAGCCCTCGATTACCCTCGCTGGTTCTCGCTCCAGCGCCTGATCAAACGCTCGGTCATGCGTGCCATCGACAAGCGGCAGATTTGCAACAGAAATACCGAGTCGTTCCGACAGCTGCTGACCCGCGACTCGATCATCGCTTGGCACTTTCGAACGTTTAGACGCAAACGTCAACTCATGCGCGATTGGGCGGCCGCATCGGGACCTCCCGAGGTACTGCTGTTCGCTCGGCCGGAAGACCTCGAGACGTGGATCGAATCGCTACCGGCGACAGAGTCGAGCGAGCCACCGAGTCCGTGACTCAGCGGACGGGAGGAGCGACCGGAGTCAACCCCGCGTCGGCGTCGGCAGCCTCGACGTCTTCGCGGCTGATGCCGAGCAGGTACAAGATGGCGTCGAGGAACGGCACGTTGACAGCAGCGTGGGCTGCCTGCTGGACCACCGGCTTGGCGTTGAAGGCCACACCGAGCCCAGCGATGGCGAGCATGTCGAGGTCGTTGGCTCCGTCGCCGATGGCGACGGTGCGGTCAAGCGTCACCGAAGCAGCGGCTGCGAACTGGAGCAGCGCCTCCGCCTTGCCAGCGCGGTCGACGATCGGACCGACGAGCTGTCCGGTGAGCCGGTTGTCCAAGATCTCCAACTGGTTGGCGGCTGCGTAGTCGATTCCAAGATCGCGCACGAGCCGGTCGGTGAGGTGAGTGAAGCCGCCGCTCACGATGCCGAAGCGATAACCCAGGCGCTTCAGTGTGCGCACCAACGTGCGCGCCCCTGGCGCGAGCGGCAGGTCGGAGTACACCTCGTCGAGCGCGCTGACCCGCAGACCAGCTAGCAGACCGACGCGCCGGCGAAGAGCCGTTTCGAAGTCGAGTTCACCTGTCATTGCCCGCTCGGTGATCACCCGCACCTCCTCACCCACGCCTGCGCGAGCGGCGAGCAGGTCGATCGCCTCGCCTTGCACGAGCGTCGAGTCGACGTCCATCACGACTAGCCGCCGGCCATAGCGGATCAAACCCACGCGTTGCACGGCTACGTCGACCCGCTCGCTCACCGCCTCGGCGGCCAGCACCTTCCGCAGGTCGTCGATATCGGCGCCGCTGACGGTGAACTCCAAGGCGGTGACGGGGTAACGCGCCATCCGCACGATGCGGTCGATGTTCGCGCCCGTGTCGGCGATCCTGCCGGTCACCGCCGACACGGCCGCAGGCGCCAGCGGTTGTCCGAGCACCACGACCGAGGCCCGCTGGCTGCGGCGACTCGTCCCGGCAGGGCTGCCGTCGCCCACCCCGCGAGCCAGCTCTACCTCCATGCCAAGTTGCTCGGCGGTCTCGGTCAGAGCCCGCTGCAGCTTCGCCACGTCCCGCGGGGCCGTCACCAAGATGCCCAGCACGAGCCGACCGCGGAGCACCATCTGCTCCACGTCGAGTACGTCGACTCCGAATCCGCGGAGCGCACCGAACGCCGCTGCCGTTACGCCGGGCCGGTCCCGGCCTTCGATGGTGATCAGCAAGGTGGCCGTGTCGTCCATGTCGGGCACCACCGTATCGACCGAGGGATGGCCGACTGCCGCGTTTGCAGGTCCGGCCGCCCGGCCGGCGTCGGTACGATTCGGCTGCACCCCCCTTCAACACATCAAGCCCACGGCGAGGAGCGCCATGACCGCGGTCATCGAGCTCGCCGACGTCTCGGTGGTCAAGGGCGGAAACCGCCTGCTCGAATCGATCAGCTGGCGCGTGGAAGAGGGGGAGCGATGGGTTGTGCTCGGCCCCAACGGCGCCGGCAAGACCACCCTGCTTCAGGTGCTCAGCACGCAGCTGTACCCGACCGATGGCGTCGTGGGCGTCCTGGGCGAGGTCGTGGGCACCGTCGACGTCTTCGAGCTGCGGCCACGGATCGGGCTCACCAGCGCCGCGCTCGGCGAACGCATTCCCCGCTCGGAGCGAGTCAGCGACGTCGTGGTGTCGGCGTCGTACGCCGTGATCGGTCGTTGGCGCGAGCAGTACGACGAGCTCGACCACACCCGAGCCGCCGATCTGCTGCGGGAGGTGGGCGTCAGCCACCTCGCCGACCGCACGTTCGGCACGCTCAGTGAAGGCGAGCGCAAGCGGGTGCAGATCGCCCGGGCGTTGATGACCGACCCAGAGCTGCTGCTCCTCGACGAACCAGCCGCCGGGCTCGACCTCGGCGGGCGGGAGGACTTGGTGAGCACGCTGTCGGTCCTGGCTGGTGACCCGTCAGCACCGGCGACCGTGCTCGTGAGCCACCACGTCGAGGAGATACCGCCAGGCTTCACTCACGCGCTGTTGCTACGAGGCGGCCAGATCGTGACTGCCGGACCGTTGGCGGAGACGCTCACCCAAGAGACGCTGTCGGCCACGTTCGGCATGCCGCTGCTGCTGGAATCGGTCGCCGGCCGGTACGCCGCCCGGCGCCGGCTGCGGATCCGGCGCCGGCCGCTGGGCTGACTCAAAAGCCAGTCGCAGAGCTACTCTGGAGTCATGGATTGGCTCGGTGAGCATGCCTGGCAAGCCTGGCTGGTCGTCAGCCTGCTGCTGGCCGCCGCCGAGGCGACGACGCTCGACCTGACGCTGCTCATGATGGCGGTGGGCGCTCTTGCGGGCTGCGCCGCAGCGGCCGTCGGTCTGGGTGTGGCAATCCAGGTGGTCCTCGCCGCTGTCGTGGCCGTCAGCATGCTTGCCTTTGTGCGACCCAACATGGTCAAACGGCTGCATGCCGGACCGACCCTGCGTACCGGTCCGGCGGCGCTGATCGGGAGCGACGGCCTCGTCCTGGAGCGGGTCACCGAACACACCGGCAGAGTGAAGCTCAACGGCGAGGTCTGGACCGCGCGCAGCCTCGACGAGACTGTCGCGATCGAACCGGGCTCCCGGGTGTCGGTGGCGAAAATCGACGGAGCCACTGCCGTGGTCTTCCCGGCGGACTGGTGATAGCGACATGACCAGCGTGAATGATGCGGACACCTTGTCCGCCGTACTCCCTGAGGGGGACCGATGGCAGTTCCACTGATCATCCTCGGCGTCGTATTGCTCTTGGCGATCATCGTTTTGGCCAAGGCGGTGCGCATCGTGCCGCAGGCGCGGGCGGGGGTGGTCGAGCGCTTCGGCAAGTATCGCGCGACCCTGCCTGCCGGCCTCAACATCGTCGCGCCCTTCGTCGACCGGGTGCGCTACCAGATCGACCTGCGCGAGCAGGTGGTGTCGTTCCCGCCGCAGCCGGTGATCACCGAGGACAACCTCGTCGTCTCCATCGACACCGTCCTCTACTTCCAGGTGACCAATCCGATCGCTGCGACGTATGAGATTGCGAACTACATCCAGGCCATCGAGCAGCTGACCATGACCACGCTGCGCAACATCACCGGCGGTTTGACGCTGGAGCAGGCGCTCACCAGCCGCGATCAGATCAACAACGCGTTGCGCGGAGTTCTCGACGAGGCGACCGGGCGATGGGGCATCCGCGTCAACCGGGTGGAGCTCAAGGGCATCGACCCGCCGGCGTCGATCAAGGACTCCATGGAGAAGCAGATGCGCGCCGACCGTGACAAGCGTGCGGCGATTCTGACCGCGGAGGGGATGCGTCAGTCGTCGATTCTGACCGCGGAGGGGCAGAAGCAGTCGGCCATCCTGACCGCCGAGGGTGACCGAGAGGCCGTGATCTTGCGGGCGCAAGCCGACCGGCAGTCGCGCATCCTGCGGGCACAAGGCGAGGGACAAGCGATTCTCACCGTGTTCCAGGCGATCCACGACGGCTCCCCCGACCAGGCGCTATTGGCGTACCAGTACCTGCAAATGCTGCCGCGAATCGCCGAGGGCGACGCCAACAAGGTTTGGATCGTTCCGAGTGAGATCGGCCGGGCGCTTGAAGGCCTGGGTACCACGCTGGGACAGCTGCAGGGTGTCCCCAACAGCGACAGAGGTCCACAGCAGCGGGTCGACTACGGCCCGCCGGTCGTGGCCGACCAAGATGGCACGGCAGCGTCAATCGCGGCCGACGCCTCACTGTCGAAGGCGCACGCGGAGGTGGCCGAGGCCTTGGCGTCCGCCGAGGAAGCGGCTCCGGGAGTCTCCGGTACGCCGACCAGCGGCCCGTTGGCAGGCGCCGTACTTGGGTCCGACGACGCTGGTCCTGCATCTGAGCCGACGGCTCGACACTCGGCGGATTCACCCGCTGCTGCCCTGCCTGCGGTGCCGCCGATGCCGCCGACTGGCGGTGTCGCCCCAGCGCCGAAGGCACCGACGGAACGGTCCACCGACGTCTCGACATCTGGCAACGGAAGCGCTCCGCTGCCACCGACCGGGAGTTCACCGGCTGAGCCACCGGCTCGGTGACGCTGCTCCAAGCTCTCGCTGTGTTCGTCGCCGGGATCGCCGCCGGAACAATCAACGCGGTCGTCGGTTCGGGCACACTCGTGACGTTTCCGACGCTGCTTGCCGTCGGCTACCCGCCCGTGCTGGCCAATGTCTCCAACACCGTCGGTCTGGTGCCGGGGTCGCTGTCGGCAGTACTTGGCTACCGTCGCGAGCTGGCGGGACAACGCAGCCGTCTCATCCGGCTGGGTGCGGCATCCGTGCTGGGCGGCGCCCTAGGCGCCGTACTGCTTCTAACGCTGCCGTCGTCGTCGTTCGACGCCGTCGTTCCGGGGCTGATCGGTGTCGGCTGCGTGTTGGTGGTGACGCAACCTTGGATCACTGCACGCGTGCGACCCGCTGCCGATGCAACCGCCTCTGGCCCCCCTCTGGTGTGGGCTTTGGTGTTCGCAACGGGGGTGTACGGCGGGTACTTCGGAGCTGCGCAGGGAGTGCTGCTGATCGCGGTCCTTGGCATCGGCCTGACAGAGTCGATGCAACGGGTGAATGCGGCGAAGAACGTGCTGGCTCTGATCGTCAACGGTGCGGCAGCCGTCGTATTTCTGCTGGTGACGTCGATTTCATGGCTGGCCGCCGGCCTCATCGCCGCTGGTTCGGTGTGCGGCGGTCAGCTCGGAGCCCGGTTAGGCCGCCGCCTCCCCCCAGCCGTGCTCCGCGGAGTCGTCGCCATGGTCGGCGTGATCGCCATCCTGAATCTCGTCGTCCTCCAGTAGCGCCGGCCCAGGCGCCGTACTCCGCATGGTGATGGCGGGTTTCGGCCGTCTGCCGTACGGCGGAGTGGGACGGCGGGAATCGGGGGACCGGCAACCGAGGCGCGCATCAGTTCGTAGAACGCAGCGCATAGGGCAGCCAACGCTCGATCGCCTCAAAAGCGACCGCCCGCACGTCCTTGCTTGAGCACAGTACGTCGTGCATTGCGCCGTCGACGCGCAGGATGGTGACGTCGCGACCCAGCTGTGTCGACCACTTGACGATCTGTTTGACGTCCAGCACGGTGTCCGCGCGGCCGGCTGCTTCGCTCCACTCCGGTGCCGACAGGCTGGCCGCCGAACACATCGACAGCACGGGCGCGCCCACGTCGATGCCTTGATGCACTTTGCGCTGCCCGATGCGCACCGTTCGCAGCCAGCCGGCGCGGATGGGGAAGCTCTCGCGCGGTTTCCACGCCCAGTCGAACGTCCACTCGCCCTGGTGATCGGCGTGCAGCGCCTCGCCGTACGCGCCGGAGACAGCACGAGGCACAACGGCCCAGGGTCGCCGTTGACCAAGCCGGTTGAGCGCCTCGGTGCCGACGGTGCGCAATAGGAACGAGCCGGGAAGGTCCAGCCAGGCGCTGTTGAACACGAACGCGTCTGCCACGCGCTGGCCCGGTCTCTGGTCAGCCCACAGCGCGACGATCAGCGCGCCCGTTGAATGGGCGGTGACGAGCAGCCGGCGGTGGCCGTCGCGCACTTGGATCCGCTCGAGCGCAGCCTCGAGGTCTGGGAAGTACTCGCCCAGATCGAGGCAGAAGTTCGGTGTCTGGTGCGGCAGCAGTGACCGCCCATACTTGCGCAGGTCGAGCGCGTAGAAGTCGTAGCCGAGTCCGGTGTAGAAATCGCCCAGCGCGGTCTGGAAGAAGTAGTCGCAGTATCCGTGTATATGCAGGACTGCGCCGACGGGCCTACCTCGGCTGCTCGGCCGGTGCACCAGGGTGGCTACGACGGTGCCCTCGTAGTCGTCCGGCTGTGAGATTGTCTCCCGGGTGTACGGCGGCCCCAGCACATCCGTGGCGATCATCTGCCCGATTCTGCCGGGTGGTGAGCTGGTCAGCAGGCGGTACGCGTTGCTGCGCGTCTCAGATCTGGTAGGTGCCGATGATCTGCGCGCGACCTAGAGTCTTGAACGCAAGGTTGAAGGACACCACCGCGGGGGAGACGTTGGCATCGACCCCGAGCTTGTCTTCCCCAACCGCATGCACGACGAAGTAGTAGCGGTGTGGGTGATCACCTTCGGGCGGAGCCGCCCCGGAGTACGCCGACTCACCGGCGTCGTTGCGCATATGAAAGGCGCCCTCGGGCAACGTGTCGTCGGAGTCCCCGGCGCCGGTGGCAAGCTCCGTGACGTTTGCTGGGATGTCGACAGCCACCCAGTGCCAAAAGCCTGACGGAGTCGGCGCGTCAGGGTCGAAGCAGGTGACGACAAAGCTCTTGGTGCCGTCCGGCTGGCGGCTCCACGACAGCTGCGGTGAGGTGTTGCCGCCGTCGGCGACCTGCGCGTCGGCCAGTGCCGAAGCGTCGGTCACATCGGTGCTCGACACGTCGAACGAGGGAACAGCGGGCAGTTTCCGGTACGGGTCTTCGGCAACGGGGCGATCCAAGGTCATGGGCTCATCCTGGCCCACCTACCTGATCCGTCAAGCGCTGGGTCAGTTGACGGTCCTGGACCTCACGATGACCTGGGTGATCACGAAGGACACCACGAAGGTGGCGATACCGAGCAGCAGGCCCGGTAGCAGCGCCCCTCCGATCGATGCGCCGGTGGCCAGCGCGATCACGACGTAGATCACGGTAGCTATGACACCGGCAACGACGTTCGCGACCGGACTTGTGTTCATGCGCATGGGTTCTCCCTTGTCGAGCCAGCGGCTCGGAGTCAGTCCCGGCTCAACTTGATGCTAGCGGCAACGACTGCCACGCATTGGTGCTCGAGCGGTCGTCATGATCGCGATACTGACGTCGTGGCTCGCCTCATCCCGGTCGTCGACCCGGCCGACCCTCGTCTCTGCGACTACGTCTCGCTGCGGCACCTTGAGCTGCGATCGAATCTTGAAGTGCGATCCGCTCTACCGTCGGTCGGTCAAGGTCGCGAGGGGAGCGGTGTTCAACGTTGCCTGGACTCGGCTCGCCGACTGGTACGACGCCCTGCCGGCGGTGGCCATCGCCTGCTACGCCACCCGATGACCGGTGGCTCATCCGGCGTGCACACCCGAGGCCGGCCAGCCGGGCGGGAACTGCTCAGCCGCGAGCGCTGCTTGCTTGTGCAGCCGCTTGCGCAGCCGCGCCGACAAGCGGTCGCCCAACACCGTGCCACCGAGGTGGTCGATCTCGTGCTGCAGGCACCTCGCCAGCGTTCCGTCGCCCGAGTAGCTCACGGGCTCACCGGTCCAGTCGAATCCCGCCACCGCGGCAGTGTCGGGGCGGGCGTAGGGCACGAAAGCTCCCGGGAGCGACAGGCACCCCTCGTCGGCTTCAGATAAAATCCGGTCGCGCCCTTGCGGCACGGTGAGCTTCGGGTTGCACACCACGCCCCGATGCCGGGCCTCGTTTTCATCGACGCAGTCGAAGACGAAAACGGCGAGGTCGATCCCGACCTGGTTGGCGGCTAGGCCGACGCCGTCGGCTGCGTGCATCGTCGCCACCATGTCGGCCGCCAATTCAGCGAGGGTCTCGTCGAACGACTCGATCAGCCGGCATGGAGCATGCAGGGCCGGCTCTCCCCAGCGGGTGATCGGACGGGGTGTGCCGCCGGAGGGCAGGTCGGTCACAGGCGGCGACGTTACCGCAGGCGGGCGGGCAGAGCAGTAATGTCACAGCCATGGGGAAGCGGTCGACGGGCGGCGTCGCCGGCTCACCCGGTCTGGTCAGTCGTCCGGGCGGATTGCCGGTCTGTCTGGCGGCCGGCAACCCGGTCACAGCCGAGGTGGGGGAGGAGATCCTGCGAGCCGGGGGGAGCGCCGCTGACGCCGCCGTCGCCATGGTGCTGACGTCCTGCGTGGCTGAAACCGTCTTCACCGGGCTCGGCGGAGGTGGCTTCGCGGTCTACTACGACGCCGCGTCGGCCAGCGTGACGTGCCTTGACTTCTTCGTGGCCGTCCCCGGGCTCGGTGGTCGCCGTTCGGTGACTGCGCAGGAGATCTCGATCGACTTCGGTGGTGTGCTCGTTCCGTACGCCGTCGGGCCGGCTACCGTCGCCGTGCCTGGTGTGCCGGCCGGCGTGGCCGAGCTCCACACGCGGTGGGGGAGGTTGCCCTGGCGCGACTTGGTGGCGCCGGCGATCGAGCACGCCCGTCGTGGTGTCACCCTCGCACCGCCACACGCCAAGGTGCTTGCCACCGTGGCCCCGGCGATGCTGATCGGCGAAGGATTGCACGCCTACGCTGCCGAGGACGGCACGGTTCTGACCGGCGGCGGCCATATTTTCCATCCCGGTCTGGACGCTGCCCTGATGCTGCTCGCCGACGAGGGAGCGGACGCCTTCTACACCGGGCCTATCGGAGCGGCGACCGTGGCAGCGGTCGGCGTGCAGGGGCATCTGAGCGCAGCGGATCTGGAGGCGTACCGGGTCGTCGAGACTCCACCGGAGTCGGCCGGACTCGGTGACGTCGAGGTGCTGGCCCGGGGGGATGACCTCGATGATCTGCTCGGCACGCTACGGCAGCTCGACGTCGACCCCGACCCGTCGGTCATGGCTGTGCGGATGGTGCACGCGCTGCGCGCCCATCCCCGCCGCGGTGATACGACGAGCGTGGCGGTCTGCGATGGCGCCGGCAACACCTGTGCGGTCACCACCAGCCTTGGCCTGTCGTCTGGAGTCTGGTTGCCTGGCTTCGGCATCCACCTGAACTCGATGATGGGCGAGGGCGAGCTCCTTCGCCATGACCTGCCCGCCGGCAGCAGGATGAGCTCGATGATGTCGCCGTTGATCGCCGTTCGCGAGGGCCGGCCGGCGATCGTGACGGGAGCCGCGGGCGGAAGCCGGATCCGCTCGGCGCTGATGCAGGTGCTCGTGAACCTCGTGGTGCACAAGCTGCCGGTGCAGCAGGCGGTCGACGCGCCACGCCTCAACCCGGTGCCGAGCAAAGTGCATGTGGAGCCAGGGATGTCTCCCGTGGTGCTCGCAGCCTTGCGTGAGCAAGATCACGTCGTCGAGTGGCCGGCGCTGGACAGCTACTTCGGTGGGGTGTCGGCCATCGACACCGGTGGTGCGGGAGCCGACCCCCGACGCGGAGGCGACGTACGCACGATCTAGGGCTGCTGAGGTCTTGGGGTCGTCTCATACCCTGTGACCATGGCCAACACGCGTCGACCTACTGCCGCGACCCCCGGTGCCAGTCGGGCAGGGTCTGCCGGTCGTAACAGCACAGCGACCACCGCCGTTACCGTCGCGCTTGTCGTGCTCGCCTGCCTTGCTGCTGTGGCTTACCTGGCCTTTCGGGGCGGGGGATCCGCAGCCAACGCGTCCGCGTCAGGGTCGACTCAGCTGGGCAGTGTCACCTGCAGCTCGCCTCCTTCGCTGCCTGCCTCGCCGGCGTCGTACTCATCGCCGCCTGATCCTTCGCTCGCCCAGCAGTCGACGTGGATGGCAACCATCCACACGACGTGCGGCGACATCACCTTGCAGCTGTACGGCGACAAGGCGCCGCAGACCGTCTCGTCATTTCTCTTTCTCGCCCAGCACAGCTTCTGGGCAGACAGCCCGTGTCACCGCCTCACGACGGCGGGAATCTTCGTCTTGCAGTGCGGCGACCCGACGGGCACCGGAGGTGGCGGTCCCGGGTACGGCTTCGGAATCGAGAACGCGCCGGCGAACGGCCAGTACCCGACCGGCGCTGTGGCGATGGCACGAAGCAGCGCTCCTACCAGCAACGGCAGCCAGTTCTTCTTTGTGTACGCCGACACGACGTTGCCGACCAGCGGTGGCGGCTATTCGATTTTCGGCCAGGTCACGTCCGGGATGGACATCGTGAAGGCGATCGCGGGAGCCGGCGTGGTCGGCGGCGCAACCGACGGTGCTCCGGCCCAACCGATCAGCATCCTGTCTGTCTCAGTGCGCAAGTCATGAGCGCGTCGCCCGATCTGGTCTTCACGGGTGGCCAGGTCTTCACCGGGGACCCGGGGCGCCCAGTCGAGCGGGCGAGCGTCGCGGTGTCGGGTGGGCGGATTGCGGCTGTTGGTGCAGACGCTGACGTGCGTGAGCTCGCCGGTCCGCACACGGTCACCGTGGACCTCGGCGGCGGCCTGCTGGTCCCCGGCTTTCAGGACGCGCACGTCCACCCTGTCCAAGGCGGCATGGAACGGCTGACGTGTGACCTCTCGGGCTCCTCGACTGCGCCCGAGTACCTGGAGGCTGTCAGGTCCTACGCGGCAGTCTCGCCTCCGGATGCCACCTGGATCACCGGTGGCGGCTGGATGCTCGCCGCGTTTCCCGGCGGCTTGCCGACCGCTGACGCGTTGGACGCTGTGGTGCCCGACCGGCCGGTCTTTCTGCCCAACCGCGACCACCACGGCGCGTGGGTCAACACCGTGGCGCTGGAGCTTGCTGGTATCACTACCGCCACACCAGATCCCGCCGACGGTCGAATCGAGAGAGACGCCTTCGGTACGCCGACCGGTCTGCTGCACGAGGGTGCGATGGACCTGGTGGGTGCGTTGGTGCCGCCGGCATCTGTCGCGGACCAGGTGACCGGTCTCCTGGAGGCGCAGCGCTACCTCCACTCGGTGGGCATCACCGCCTGGCAGGACGCGATCGTGGGCACCTACGCCAACATCACCGACACCTCCGCCGCGTACCTCGCGTGTCTTGACTCCGGCGCGCTCACCGCGAAGGTCGTCGGTGCCCTGTGGTGGGACCGGTCGCGAGGCGCTGAGCAGATCCCCGAACTCCTCGAGCGACGGTCGCTGTTGACCCAGGGCCGCTTCGCCGCGACGTCGGTCAAGATCATGCAGGACGGTATTGCCGAGAACTTCACTGCGGCCATGACGGCCCCGTACCTCGATGCCTGCGGCTGCCGGACGGCCAACGCGGGTCTCTCCATGGTGGACCCAGTAAAGTTGCGCGGGTACGTCGTAGCGCTGGACGCTGAAGGCTTCCAGGTCCATGTGCATGCGATCGGGGACCGGGCGATCCGCGAAAGCC
Source organism: Propionibacteriales bacterium (assembly GCA_038198965.1). Lineage (GTDB taxonomy): Bacteria > Actinomycetota > Actinomycetes > Propionibacteriales > Nocardioidaceae > JAUJOE01. Next base: position 10,401 of record JBBPZH010000059.1, on the reverse strand, counting down.
TTGACGCGTTCGAGGCCACCGGCTCCCGGCGAAGTGGCAGTTCCAGGACGGCGTCCTCGGGCCGCGCCTGGCCGCGGCACCACATCGCCCACCTCCAGGTTATCCACCCCGACGACATCGATCGCTTCGTCGACCTGGATGTCACCGCCACCATGCAGCCGTTGTGGGCAACACACGAGGAGCAGATGGACGACCTCACGATCCCGTTCCTCGGGCCGGAGCGAGCCACCTGGCAGTATCCCTTTGCATCCCTTGTCCGCTCCGGGGCTCGACTGGCGGCTGGGAGCGACTGGCCGGTCACGAGCCCCGACCCGTTGGCCGGCATCCACGTTGCGGTCAACCGCCGGCTCGCGGAGGCAGCTGACACTTGGCCCGCTTTCCTGCCAGACCAGGCGATCGACGTGGTGACGGCCTTGACGGCCTACACAGCCGGGTCGGCGTACGTCAATAGCCTCGACGACACCGGCCGCATCGTCCAGGGAGCAGCGGCCGACCTGGTGGTCCTCGACCGGGACATCGTCGCTGCACCGGCGGAAGAGATTGGCCATGCTCGGGTGATGGCGACGTACGTCGACGGGCGCGAGGTCTACTCGTCCTGAACGTCGCGGAACGTTGCTCGGTGCTGTCCGAGGCCGCACATGAGTCCGGCTACGGAACCGCGCCGCACACACTGGGATGGGTCGCCGTCGAACAGCCGGGGCCGTGGGGACGGGACGCCGTCCGGGAGAGTCACCTCGACCCGCAGCTGGGCGCGGCGCTCGCTGAATCGGTCCAAGCCGTCGGCTGGCGGTTCGCGCTGATCCGGCACCCCGGAACACACCCCGACGACCACCGTCGCCGCCCGCTGCGGTTGCTGGTTGCCAGCTGTGTGCCAGGGCGCGAGTGGTTGCTGAACGGATGCTTCAGCGACCCTGCAACGCTCCGCGGCCTCAACCTGGCGGCCCTTGGCAGAAGCGACCGAGCGGGCGTCGCGGCATCCTTGCCGGGCCTCGCCGTCGACAGCACGAGTCATCTCCTGGTCTGTACGAACGGTCGACGCGATGTGTGCTGCGCTGTTCGCGGCCGACCTGTCGCGGTCGGTGTTGCTGCAGCCGGTGCGGGTCCGGTCTGGGAAACCTCGCACACCGGCGGGCACCGCTTTGCCCCGACCGGCGTCCTGGTCCCGAGCGGAACAGTGCTGGGCCGGTTAACGGTGAGTACGGCCACCGCTGCCCTGAGTGCCGCGCAGTTTGGGGATTGGCACGCGGCCCTGACTGGGCCGGCTCATGACCGAGGGAGGTGCGGTCTCATTCCGGCCGCGCAGGCAGCCGAGTCAGCGGTACGACATTTCCTGGGCGAGCGTCGACTCAACGCACTGAGGGTGAGCGAGGAGTCGAAGCCGCGGGTGTCTTCGGCACCCGGGAACTCCAGCCACTGGCGCGTGGAGCACCGGGACGGGCGGCAGTGGACCGTGGCCGTCAGCAGGCAGGCAGGAGGACCGGACCGACCGGCGTCGTGCAGCAAGCCCGCCGAACCACAGACGTCGTACGTCGCGGAACTCGAGCCAGCTGACGTGCAGTGACAGGCGGACCGTGAACAGGCGGACCGTGGTGTGTGTCTGCTTCACGAGGACCGTGGTGTGTGTCTGCTTAGTCCGGCGCTGTGCTGCGGGCGGCTGCCCGGTGGAGCTGTTACGGGTTCTGCGGGCCCGTGCCTCGACGGTTGACCGGGCGCATGCCTCGCCGACGGGTCTGCGCCGTGGTCTTCGCCTTGTCGGTTGCCGATGACACGGCGCTCTTGATCTTTGCTTGGTTCTCCGGCTTCTTCAGCTCGTCGTAGATCTTCTTCGCGACGCCCAGCTTGGCGAAGTTGGCAATGAGTCCCATGTGGCATTTCCTTTTCCGTGAGTCAGCAGCCCGAGGGCGCCACGAAGATCGACGGCGGTGGGCTAGCGCTGACTCGTACCCGACACCGCCGCACGGCAAACTCATGCCGTGCAGCGGACGTCGGAACTGGAAACTGCAGCTGACCTGCTGTCGAGCTAGCGATGATAGGACTGCATGAGCCGCCAGACACTGCGGAGTTGTCGTTCATGCATGAGCATCAACGACTCGCGGATCTCGGTGCGCATCGCCTGCAGGACTGGGTCGGGGCCGCTGGCGGAGGGTCCGCTGGGGTACACGGGCTTCAGCTTGTCTCCGCAGATTGCGCGTACCTTGGCCCGCACCTGTCGCAGTTGGTGCCGGGTGAGATCCATGACAGCGGGCCTGATCGTCAACCGCAGGGCGATGGTCGCCGCCTTGACGCCGAGCACTCGGTTGGGCGTGAACGCCTCCTTGAGGCTCGGAGTGCAGTAGACGTGCAACATCTCCATGGGGCTGTCCATCATGTGGCTGTGCGGCCGCGGAATCGACCCAAGGTGCGGCAGCGGTGAGCCGCTGAACATGACGCCCCCGATCCTGCCCTTGTAGACGAGTACGGCGCGCGGGTAGTTCGGGTTGAGTCCCCAGGACTTCGGGCTCGGGTTGAACCAGTGTGTTTGACGTGTTGTCTTGCTGAGCCCTGGCCGCCACTTGCTCTTGATCTGCGCGGCCGTGTGAGCCCGGCAGAATGCGTTCACCCCGTCGAGCAACCGTTGTGAGCGGGCTCGGTCCCGCGCTGAGGCCGCCGCGATGTTGGGCACGTACGTCGAGTTGGAAGGGTCGACGATCTCCACCTTGTTGCCGGTGGGGCCAATTCGGATCTGGCCATGCATGCCGGCCGATGGGGCCGGCGAGGCAGCTGCTGCCGTCAATCCACCAAAGCCCAGGGAGCTGACCAGCAACAAAGCAGCTGCCGCTCCAGCCGGAGATTTCTGCAACCTCACGATCGTCACCTCGCGTTCACTCGTGTTTGCCGCTCGCGTTTCCGCCCGCCGTTGTCCCAGCCATGTAACGGACAGTGATGAACACATTACTTAATGGAGTGGAACGGTGCAACTCCGACAATCAACCCAGCCAACAAGACCACCGCGGCATACCCCGTTCATTTGCGCCAGCACCTGCATCATTGACCTGCCGGTGTGGCATAGTCATGGCATGAGTCGCACACGCTTAAGTACCACCGTGGACGCGGAACTCCTGGAGACAGCCCGACACCTACGCGCCGGGAGCACCGACGCCGCCCTCATCGACGAGGCGCTTGCAGCATTGCTGGTTCGTCACCGTGCCGCCCAGGTGGACGCAAGCTACGCGGCCTACGACGAGCACCCGGCGGATGAGCCGGACGCGTGGGGTGACCTAGCCTCGTTTCGACGCGCTGCCGCTGCTTCATGAGCGAGTTCCCTGCCCGCGGCGAGGTGTGGTGGTGCGAGATGGTCGAGATCGGTCGTCGCCCCGTTGTCGTGTTGTCGCGCGACGCGGCCATCCCGCGGCTTCGCCGCGCGCTTGTAGCACCCTGCACCACAACGATCCGTGGACTTGCCAGCGAGGTCGTGCTGACCCCTGCTGAGGATCCGGTTCCTCGCCGCTCGGCAGCGAATCTGGATTCCGTCGAGACCGTCTCGATCGCTGTTCTCGTCACCAGGCTCGGGCGTCTGTCAGATTCGCGGATGCGTGAGGTCTGCGCGGCCCTGGGTGTGGCCGTCGACTGCTCGGTCTGAGCGTCCCCGAGAGCAGCACGGACCAAATTCGCTGCGCGGCTGAGGGACCCGAACGAACTGACGCGGGGCCAGCTGTTTCTGCTCGAGCAACGAAAGCCAGATGCCGAAAGCCGCCGCCCTCTTCCACTGAGGGCGGCGGCTCCGACGTCTACCTGCTACTGACCGAGGCGGTCGGAAATCAGTTGATAGGTCACGTTGTCCCCGTGCTGCGCCGTGTAGAACGCCTGCCAGCCGGAGCCCTTCACGAACGGCTGCGGGATGGCTGTGCCCAGGAGCCCATGGACCGTGGGATCCCCGTTCGACACGTGAATTCCGGTGATCTCGTTGTCGCCTTCGTTCTGGAAGCCAGCCGCGCCAGCGTCCAACAGACCTGAGTCGATCGTCGCCGACGGATCACGACCCTCGGCGAGGATCCGCACCGGGGGCGGCCCGTCAGAGTAGTTCGTGGACGTCTGGAAGAGGTACGCAGAGTCTAGAGCGTTGCGTTGCGCTGCGTGTGCAGGGTGTCGCCGGCGTCTTCGACGGCTACCAGCTTGCGGGCGCCGAAGAACGCAAGGTTGTCGAACCCGGTGTGCGCCTTGTTGCCCCGGTACAGCATCGACAGCGACCTCTGTTCGCGGTTGGGCCGGGCTGGGTGAGCCGGTAGACGGCGCCATAGCCGCCGAGCGCCGCACCGGCCTCAGTGTTGGCGTTGGTGTCGCCGGTCTCGGTGAAGTAGAACGATCCGAAGTTCGTGCCTGGCTGGAACATGCCGTTCTCGGGTCGCTTGAACGGGGTCGCGTGGACCGCCTTGGCTGCCGAATTGGCGTCGTACGGCTTCGTGCCGTCGGTGGCCGTGTCGTGGACCGTCACCCAGCGAGTGCGGAACCGCAATCCGTAGGTGTGGAGGTCGCGGCGGTCGGGCGAGGTGATGTCGGCGTCGGGTGTCGCGGCGTGGAACCTGATGGGCTTGTTGGTGCGCTGGGACAGCACCTGCAGCGCCTGCAACCGCCCGTGAGTGAGATCACCTGGCTGCTTCGGGCTGAAACGGTAGATGAAGCTGTTGGGCTGCTTTGCGTTCGGGTGAGAGCTGCCGTAGGCGCCGCCCACGTCTTCCACCAGCCAGACATCACCGGCGGAGTCGATCTGCACGCCCTCGTAGCCTCCGCGCCCTACAGCGCCGCTGATGTCGCGGACCTTTGACGGGAACCCGACGGTGGCAGCCCAGACACCGCCGGTGGTTCCACCTTCAGAGGTGAAGAGCAAGCGGTGGGCGAACGGGTCGTACGTCGACCCGTCGAACGTCGGCAGCGGTGTGCCGTGCACGTCCGTGCTGGCCATCAACGTCACTCGGTGCTGGAAGTTCGCGTCCAGATTGACGCGCGTGATGTAGCCGGCGCCGGACTCGTGACCCTGGTAGAGGAACCGGTGTCCGTAGGAGTAATGGGCGTCCGGACCGGTCTGTCCCCGCAGGACGAGGTAGGTGTTCTTGTCCGGCTCGGTCTTGGTGGCCTCAGCCCTGCTCCCCGGAAGGAGAGGCAGCAGCGGACCGTCGCCGAGGTAGCCGTAGTAGGGGATCTGAGAGGTGCCGTTTTCCAGGGGCGTCGATCCCTGGGCGACTACGACTTCCGCCAGCGAGGGAGACAAGACGTTGGGGCTTGAGATGCCAGGGTTCTTGGGTTGCGGGGGTACTCCTTGCAATCTCAGGCCGGAGATCGACTCCGACGCGGTTCCAGCGTTCGCGGTGGCCATCGTGAGAGCTGCGGCAGCGGCCAACCCGCCACCCACCAAAGCTCGAGTACGTCGACTGGTCAAGATCGTTCCTCCATGGGTCATGCCCGGTAGTTCGGTGACTGGTGCTGTCAGGCAAGCAGCCGACGGCGTACGCCAGTGAAACGTTGGATGAGCGTTAAGGGACCAGAGGGAGACCGGAAGCCGTTCGGAGCGCTGCAAAGGTCTCGTCCCAGTAACCAAAGCAAGTCATGCCGTGCCCGGCTCCATTGCGGATGGTGAGGTGCGCGCTCGGAATCCGTTCGGCGAACCAGTGGCCATGATCGGGCGACACGAGCCGGTCTTCATCGCCGTACCACAACGCGACGGGTTGAGACGCTGCCGCCGGCTCGATATCCCAAGTCGCCCCCCAGGCGACATTGTCGCGGGCATATCCATCGAAGCTGGTGAGAGCTTCGCGCAGATCCGCGGCCAAGATTGTCCTGGCCTCGGCACTGAGCCACTGCAGGTCGCCGGGTGGTACGCCGTCGGAGTAGGCGTCCACCATGGCGGCGTCGTCCAGGTGCAGCATCGACGCGAAGTCGACCGCTGCTTGGCGTTTGAAGCCGTCGAGTGCTCCAGTGATGTCACCCGCGTCGACCAACGACAGCAGCGCAAGCTCGGGGTCGGAATGGGACACCGGCTCAATCAAACGCCATGGACCGATGCCTGCCACCACGCCCACGGATCGCACGCGCTCTTGTCGGCCACTGCAGTCGCCAGTGCATATGGTCCGCCACCGGAAACGCCCAACACGGCGAAGTCGGCGATGCCCAAAGCATCCGCGAGGACCAACGTGTCTGCGCCGACGGATGCCAGACTCGGCGGAATATTGGGGGACGCGCCATAACCGGGCCGGCTCATTGATACCAAGCGAACCTGCTGACGCATGGCGGCTTGGGCGCCGAGCATCGCCTGGTGCCGACTGCCCGGGCTGCCGTGATGAAACACCACCGGCAAGCCGTCGGGGTCACCGCCGTCCCAGACCTCCACCACGCGGTGTTCTGGCAACACGGCCGAGCGGCTTGTGCCTGAGGCCGCCTGATGGGCCGCCTTTCTGTGCCAATCGCAGGAGAGCCTTTGCGGACCTACCTCCGTTGGCGGCCGCCAGAACTCATCGACATGTTTGCATCCAGGCGGCTGCGAGAGAGCAGGATGGTGCCGTGGGTGACTGGAGGAACGTGGAGCTGTCCCGGGGGCAACGCATCTTCGGAGCTGGAGCTCTGATCTGTTACGCCGCTGGATACCCGATCGCGCTTGTGCTCCACTCTGGGTTCGGCTGGGCCATCGTCATGCTAGGTGGCGTGTTTCTGCTCGGATTTGGTGGGGCCACCATTCGCTGGGCTCAACGACGCTAGGCCGGCATGTCAGCTTGAAGTGACTGGCTGGGGCTCGCAACCACCTTGCTGACGATCCAAGCATGTTTGCCAACCTGCCGACCGCGGGTGAATCCGTACTGCTCGAAAAGCTCGACTGTCGTGCTGAACAGGAAACGGCCCGGCGCCTCTCGGCCGGTGGTCACCTCGGGGATGGCCTCGACGAGGCCACCACCGACCTCGGCGATCTGGTTGAGCGCGCCCTCCAGCGCCGTCCGTGCGATGCCCTGACCGCGATGCTTCTTGTCGACGTAGAAGCAGGTGATTCGCCAGTCAGGACGCGGCGGCGCGTCCTTGCCGTACTCGCGCCTGTGCTTGATGCCCGGGATTCCTCGGGGCTGCCGTACTGACACCACCCCTGTGCGGCGCCGTCGTCATCGAAGACGAGCGCGGCGTGGGCGCGACCTGTCCTGACCCGGTCTTCCTTGACCGCGCGATAGCTGATTCCCTTTTCGCCTACCTCAGGGTGGTAACCGATGCACCAGCATCCGCCGAAGATGCCGTTGTTGCGTTCGACGAGCTCCGCGAAGGCATCCCACGTCGAGGCGTCGAGCGGTCGGCTCGTGTAGGTCATGGCTGGGCCCTTTCCGCGGAGTCCTCGATCATGGACCTCACGTTAGAGCCAGTTGCGGACGATCTCCTTCCGTTCGGCATGTTCTCGCGACCCGTATGCCCGGCCGAGCGGCCAGCGTTTGGCTGGGGTCTTGCGCCTGTCGCGCGGCATTCTTAGGGTGAGCGTTGAAGGCAGCCCGGCTGAGCCTGTCGGTACTACTACGACTCGACTTCTTGGCTGAGCTCGTGCCAAGCGAGGAGTTGAGATGTCGCACGCACCCCACACGGATCAGTCCCAAGCCGCACATGAATCACCGGTGCCGCCTGGCTCCCACATTGCCGACCCTGCCCCGCTCGGCCTGGCCGCGTTCGCCCTCACGACCTTCGTTCTCAGCTGCGTCAACGCTGGGTTCCTCAATGCAACGGTGGAGCCCGTTGTCTTCGGCCTGGCGCTCGCCTACGGCGGCATCGGGCAGTTCGCCGCCGGGCTTTGGGAGTTCGCCAAGGGAAACACGTTCGGGGCCACCGCCTTCTGCTCGTACGGCGCCTTCTGGCTCGCGTTCTGGTGGCTCACCGGTCACACCGACCTGTCGGGGGCTAGCCCGAATGACGTGGGCAACGGGCTCGGCGTGTTTTTGCTGGCGTGGGGAATCTTCACGTTGTACATGACGGTGGCGGCAACCCGGGTCAGCGGCGCAGTCCTCGCTGTGTTCGCGTTGCTGACCCTCACCTTCTTCCTACTGGCGATCGGTGAGTTCTTCATGTCCGACGGCTGGCATAAGTTTGGTGGCTACGTTGGCATCGCGACGGCCCTCGCGGCCTGGTACGCGTCGTTCGCCGGTGTCACAAACTTCACGTTCAAGCGCACGGTTCTGCCGACTGGCCCTCGCTGACCCCTTGCAGGGAGCACGCTCGGCTGGTGGAGTGGGCTAGGCGGCCGATGTCCCTTCGCCGCCACCGACCAACCGCTGGCCGCGAGGAGAACACATGAGCAGCCCGACACTGGACAACATGCTTCACGAGGAGCGACGGTTCCCGCCACCTGAGGAGTTGGCCGCGCACGCGAACCTCAAGGCAGATGCCTACGAACGGGCGGCAGCGGACAGGCTGGGTTTCTGGGAGGAGCAGGCAGAGCGACTGACCTGGGACACCCGCTGGGAGCAAGTCCTTGACTGGTCGAATCCGCCGTTTGCCAAGTGGTTCGTTGGGGGCAAGCTCAACGCGGCGTACAACTGTCTCGACCGGCACGTCGAGGCAGGCCACGGGGACAAGGTTGCCTACTACTTCGAGGGCGAGCCCGGCGACACTCGGACTCTCACCTATTCCGATTTGACGACACTGACCTGCCAGGCGGCGAACGTGCTGACTGAGCTTGGAGTGAAGGCCGGCGACCGGGTCGCGATCTACATGCCCATGATCCCCGAGACGGTGGTGGCGATGCTCGCCTGCGCCCGCATCGGCGCACCACACACCGTTGTCTTCGGCGGCTTCTCAGCCGCTGCACTCATCTCCCGGATTAATGACTGCGACGCGCGTGTGGTCATCACCGCCGACGGTGGATACCGGAAGGGAGACCCCGCCGCGCTCAAACCTGCTGTGGACGAGGCCTTGCAGGAGTGTCCCGACGTGCGCCACGTGCTCGTCGTACGTCGAACCGGGCAAGACGTCGAATGGACCGACGGCCGCGATGTCTGGTGGCACGACACGGTCGAACAGGCGAGCGGTGACCACAAGGCGGAGGCATTCGACGCCGAGCATCCGCTCTACGTCATGTACACCTCCGGGACGACCGGCAAGCCGAAGGGGATCCTGCACACCACCGGCGGCTACCTCACCGGCTGCGCCTACACCCATTGGGGAGTGTTCGACCTCAAGCCCGACGAGGACGTGTTCTGGACGGCGGCCGACATCGGTTGGGTCACCGGCCACAGCTACATCGTCTATGGTCCGCTCCTCAACGGCACGACGTCTGTGATGTATGAAGGCACGCCCGACACTCCACATAAGGGTCGCTGGTGGGAAATCATCGACAAATACGAGGTGTCGATCCTGTACTGCGCGCCGACGGCGATCCGGACGTTCATGAAGTGGGGGGCGGAGATCCCCGAGAAGTTCGACCTCTCCACGCTGCGCGTCATCGGGTCTGTCGGTGAGCCGATCAACCCTGAGGCCTACATCTGGTACCGCCGCACCATCGGCCACGACAAGGTGCCGGTCGTGGACACCTGGTGGCAGACCGAGACGGGCGCCATCATGATCAGCGCGCTCCCCGGCGTCACTGCCGGCAAGCCCGGCGCGGCCATGACTCCGATCCCGGGAGTCAGCGCCCAGGTTGTGGACAACGACGGCACCGAAGTAGCCAACGGAAGCGGCGGTTACTTGGTGCTCACCGAGCCCTGGCCTGCGATGCTTCGGACCCTGTGGGGTGACGACGAGCGCTACAAGGAGATCTACTGGTCGCGCTTCCCCGGCCGGTACTTCGCCGGAGACGGAGCCAAGAAGGACGAGGACGGTGATTTGTGGCTGCTCGGCCGTGTGGATGACGTAATGAATGTCGCTGGCCACCGAATGTCGACCACCGAGATCGAGTCTGCGCTGGTGTCCCATCCCAAGGTGGCCGAAGCAGCGGTGGTGGGCGCGACCGATGAGACGACCGGTCAAGCCGTGTGTGCGTTCGTCATCTTGCGAAGCGAGGCCGGAGACGGTGGACCCGACGTGGTGCAGGAGCTTCGTGAGCATGTGGCCAAAGAAATCGGCAAGATCGCCCGTCCCCGCCAGATCATGGTCGTGCCCGAGCTGCCCAAGACGCGCTCCGGCAAGATCATGCGCCGACTCCTCAAGGATGTCGCCGAGCATCGAGAGGTCGGCGACGTGACGACGCTCGCCGACTCCTCCGTAATGGATCTGATTGAGGCTAACCTGTCTGGCGGCAAAGCCGACGAGGACTAAACCGCGCCTCTAAACCGCACGGGCAGCGAAGACCCACACGTTCGTGGGAGGTATGGCTCGTAGTGCACCACGGGGGTGCACGTAGTTCGATCGTGAGGCGGATCGCCGGCACGACGGGACGCCTGGTCGCGAAGCTCAGGGGTGGGACGATAGGGG
>JBBPZH010000058.1:0-5196 GCA_038198965.1 Propionibacteriales bacterium | reverse complement strand
CTACAACGTGCTTGCCGAACATTGATCCTCCACAAGAGTAGATGCTGCCGCACTAACCCACGCATGCATGGACATGCGCCGGGGAGATCGGACGAACTCCAAGACTTCGCTGGGACCTAAGAAAGCATTCCCACCTACGACCTGACCTGATCTCTGGCGATGCTCGACTTAACAGGTGCAGCCGATCGCCGCCTCTTGAGACTACGCCAGAACTATGGCTTTGTCACTAGCAGAACCAAAAAAACTTGACGGATAATGAGCTCTTGTTGGCCGATCGTCTGCAGTGCTGCCATCGGTGCAAGTAATGTACCCGAGCGAACTGGGTACGATGACGCTTTGCGGAATGGACTCTGATGCACGACGCGGCACGGCCTGCCAGCCCTCGCAGCATGACACGCGCCTCGGTGCGCGGACCGCTGCCCCTGCTCGGCCCGGCATTCGTGACCGCAATCGCCTACGTCGACCCGGGGAACTTCGCGACCAACATCAGCGCCGGCTCAACCTACGGCTATCTGCTGGTTTGGGTGGTGATCGCCAGCAACCTGATGGCCATGTTGATTCAGTACCTGTCCGCGAAAGCAGGCATCGCCACCGGGGAGAGCTTGCCAGCATTGTGCCGGCGACATCTCCCGGTGCCGGTGGTCCGTGGTCTGTGGATCCAGGCCGAGGTGGTCGCGATCGCTACGGACCTGGCCGAGGTCGTCGGCGGAGCCGTCGCGCTCAAACTGCTCTTCGACCTGCCGCTGCTCGTTGGCGGTTTGATCACGGCGGCCGTGGCGTTCGCTCTGCTGGGCCTCCAGAGTCGAGGTCATCGACCGTTCGAAGTCGCCATCGCCGGTTCGCTGACGGTGATCTTTGTCGGATTTGTCTACGATTTGGCAGCGGGCGGTGTGCAGCCGCTCTCCATCCTCGAAGGAACACTGCCGAGATTCCAAGGCTCCGAAAGCGTCCTGCTGACAGTGGGAATGCTCGGTGCGACGGTCATGCCGCATGCCATCTACTTGCATGGGGCTCTGACCCACGATCGCTACGTCACCTCCAGCGAGCACCAGCGCAGCTCGGTGCTTCGCAGTCAGCGTGTCGACGTCATCGCCGCTATGACGTTCGCCGGGTTGATGAACCTCGCGTTACTCGTGATCGCAGCCCGCCTGTTCTCGGGGCTGGCTACGGCGACCGACACGATCGAGGCTGCGCACAGTCGGCTCGGCGCCACGGTCGGTCCGCTTGCAGCTCTCTTGTTCGCGCTCGCGCTGCTCGCCTCTGGGTTCGCTGCATCGAGCGTAGGGACGGCTTCTGGACAAGTGGTCATGGCGGGGTTCCTCCGCCGCCAGATCCCACTGACTGCTCGCCGCCTGATCACGCTGGCACCTGCCGTGGTGGTGCTTGCGGTCAATGTGGACCCGACCCGGGCGCTGGTGCTCTCACAGGTCATCTTGTCGTTCGGTATCCCCTTCGCGCTAGTGCCGTTGGTGCTGTTCACCGCACGTCGTGACGTGATGGGGGCATTCGTCAACCGGCCTATCACGACTCTCGCGGCGTCGCTTGTAGCCGTGGTGATCATCGCATTGAATATCGTGTTGATCGCTTTGACCCTCACCGACTGAGGGTCAACCAGTAAACCTTCACAGCGGCGCACGCTTGGCCGTGAATGCGGTCAATAGCAGGCGTGCAGGAATTCCAGCTACCATGCCTTTGCTTTGACGCGCATAAATAACGCTTGATAGCAGGCTTGGGCTGCGAATTCGGTGGCGTCAACGGATATTCCGGTGCAATCAGGAGAAGCAGCTCACCACCGGGCCACTGCGGTGATCTTGCAAGCCGACCGGAGTCCTGTCGGCATCCCCGTCCGCCGGTCGACCCAAGACCCGGGGGCCAGGGCCGACCGACGTACCAAGGGGTGAGCGATCAGCACGGAGAGAACCCCCCGGCCACGTGGCCTGGGCGGCAGCATGAAGCGGGCCAGATGACAGTGGACGGGCTCCCCCGCTCAGACATGCTCATCACAGTGGCGATTCGTTCGCGCACAAGATTCGGATTGGATGCTTGGCCAGTTTTTTTCTCAGGCGTCTTCGACGAGCATCGGACACGAACGTCAGCTAAACCGTGGCGTCCGGCTCGAGTTCGGTGTCAGCGCGGATGTCGATGCGCCAGCCGGTCATCCGGGCTGCGAGTCGGGCGTTCTGCCCCTCTTTGCCGATCGCGAGCGACAGCTGGTAGTCCGGCACGATCACACGCGCCGAGCGAGCCGCCTCGTCGACGATGTGTACCGAGCTCACCCGGGCTGGCGAGAGGGCGTGCGCGACCATCTCGGCTGGATCTTCCGACCAGTCGACCACGTCGATCTTCTCGCCATGCAGTTCCGCCATCACTGCGCGGACCCGCTGGCCCATCGGCCCGATGCAGGCGCCTTTGGGATTGACTCCTTCGACCGTCGACCGGACGGCGATCTTGGTGCGGTGGCCGGCCTCACGGGCGATCGCCGCGATCTCCACCGTGCCGTCGGCCACCTCCGGCGCCTCGAGCGCGAATAGCTTCTTGACCAGATTCGGGTGTGAGCGCGACACCATGACCTGCGGGCCCTTCGGTCCCTTGCGCACCGAGATCACCAGGCACCGGATCCGGGTGCCATGCTGGTAGCGCTCCCCCGGAACACGCTCCGCCACCGGTAGCACAGCTTCGATCTTGCCGAGGTCGACGAATACCATGGCCGGGTCGCGGCCTTGCTGCACGACTCCGGAAACGACATCGCCCTCCTTGCCCGAGAACTCGCCGTACCGAAGGTCGTCCTCGGCATCGCGCAGTCGCTGCAAGATCACCTGCCGTGCCGTGGTTGCGGCGATCCGGCCGAAGCCGGCCGGTGTGTCGTCCCACTGGCGCGTCACCTCGCCGTCCTCGTCGCGCTCCAGGGCCCACACCGTGACATGTCCGCTCTTGCGGTCGAGCTCCACCCGTGCGTCCTCGTGAGCACCGGGAGTGCGTTGGTAGGCCACGAGCAGGGCCTGCTCGATGGCGTCGACGAGCACGTCGAAGGAGATCTCCTTCTCCCGCTCGAGCGCCCGCAGGACCGCCATGTCGATGTCCACGTCACCCCTCCAGTGACGGAGCAGCTGCCGGCCGGTTGAACTCCACCTCGATGCGTGCCTTTGTCACGTCGGCGTAGGAGACCATGCGTTCCGTCCCCTCCACGTCGAGGTTGGCGGTGGATGCGTCGCTGCGCAGGATCCGACCCGTGCAGACGTCACCGCCGCGTAGATGGGCAACGACGATGCGCCCGACGTTGCGGCGCCAGTGCCGCGGTTCAGTCAGCGGCCGGTCGACTCCGGGTGACGTGACCTCGAGCGTGTACGGCGCGTCCTCGAGGACGTCGGAGGAGTCCAGCAGCTCGCCCACCACCGTGGTCGCAGAGGCCACGTCGTCGAGCGTGATCCCCCCGTCTTTGTCGACGAGAACCCGGACGAGCTTGCGGCGGCCGGCGTCTGACAGTTCGACGTCTTCGACGTCGATACCACGGTTACGCAGCGGTGAGGTGAGTAGGTCGAGGACTTCGGACTTCGGCTGTCGGCCGGCCATCACCGTCCTCCTCGCTGTTGTGTTGTCTATCCGCAGGTCAGCCTAGCGAAGCGCCGCCGTGAGCGGCAGAGTCTGCGCAACGCATTGGTACCGTCGACCGAGTGACTGGGGAGCGCGCCGTGAGCCGGCGCGCCCTGCTGCGGGCCTCCTCGGCAAGCGCGCTCATCGGGGCCGTCAGCGGATGTACGTCGTCGGCCGCTCCGCCGCCGAGTCGTCCTACCGCTTCCACCGGCACTTCTACCGCTTCCACCGTCACTGCTACCACTTCCACCGGCACTCCGCCCGGAGTCAGCGCCGACGTATCGCTGTTGAGCCACGCGCTCACCGACGAGGACCAACTGCTGGCGTTCTGCGTCGCGGCGATCATCCGCCACCCGTCACTGGCCACCGAGCTGGTGCCGGTGCGCGCCGCGCAACTCCGGCACGTGCAGGTGATGCGGGCAGCACTGCCCGCCGTTCACGTGTCCCGCTCAGGTGTGCACCAGCACGTTCCGCGGCGGGCGTCAGCAGCCACCGCAGCCGTCGTTTCTTTGCTCAGCCAAGCGGAACGGCACCGTCGGGACGATTGCTTGCGGGCCGGCGAAGGCTTGTTGGCACGCCTTTTCGCCGCCACCGCCGCGTCGCACGCGATGGCGCTCCAGTCGCTGGGCGGCCGCAGGTGAGCGAGGTCGCGGCGCTGCAAGACTGCCTGGCTGCCGAGCACGAGGCGCTGTACGCATACGGCGTGGTCGGCGGCGTGCTTTCGGCAGTTCAGCGCCCCGCCGAGTTCGCGTACGCCACGGCGTCGTACGCCGCTCACCGCGCTCGCCGCGACACCTTGACCAACCTCATCGTCAAGCTCGGCGCAGCACCGCCGCCGGCCCATGCGGTCTACGCGATGCCGTTCACCATCACCACCGCGCTCCAGTGCCGCCGGTTTGCCCGTCTGGTCGAACGCCGCACAGCAGCCGTCTACTGCTCGGCGGTGTCGACGACGACCGGCGTCACCCGCGGGCTCCTCGCTGCGGCCGTCACCGACGCGGCGGTACGCGAGCTCCGCTGGGGAGGCGAGGTGCAGGCCTTCCCGGGAGCGTCGGAGCTGTAAGCGCCTTTGTTCAGCCCTTAGCCGTTGGCCCGGTATGCCGTCCACATCTGGTCCATCCGGCTGGACTGTCCAGAGGTGTACTGGTTGTAGCAGGTGTCGTAGCTGTAGTCCATGTAGTTGTGGATCGGGTCCAGCCCAGGTAGCGAGCAGGAGTCGCGCCCGGTGGGGCAACCTGAGGTGGAGCTGCTCTGCGCCGGCGTGTCGCTGACCTGGTCGTTGGGCGTCGTACAACCGCCCTGGAACGTGTGGTAAAGCCCCAACCAGTGGCCTGACTCGTGCGTTGCGGTTTTGCCTTGGTTGTAGTTCGTCGCCGACCCACCCGGCAACGACGAATACTCGACCCGGATGCCATCGATCTTCGGGTTGGCGGCGTAGTCCCACGGGAACGTCGCGATGCCCAAGTAGACATCCCACGCGAGTCAGGTGTCAAGCAGCTGCCGCTTGGTCCTCGTCTTTCAGACCCGGCCAGGCAGCGTGCTCGTCCCAAGCCAGGTCGTTAGCGATGCACCACCACATGCGTGCGATGAGCTTGTTGGCGAGGT
>JBBPZH010000057.1:0-23465 GCA_038198965.1 Propionibacteriales bacterium | reverse complement strand
GGCCTGCCGATCTGGGCACTTCGGTTGAAAACCCCTTGGGAGCAGGACCGCATCGGGAAGACCCTGAGCAGCAGGTCGACGGTCTCACGGATCGCCCAGGCGTGGGAGTACGGACCGAAGTAGCGGACGCCCTTCTTCTTGGCCCCCCGTCCGACCATGACGCGGGGATACTCCTCGTTGAGCGTCACCGCTAGCCAGGGATAGGACTTGTCGTCGCGGTACTTGACGTTGAACCTGGGATCGAACTCCTTGATCCAGGAGTACTCCAGCTGCAGCGCCTCGACCTCGGTCTGCACGACGGTCCACTCCACCGACGCAGCGGTGTTGACCATGGACGCCGTACGTGAGTGCAGGTTTGCCTGGTCCTGGAAGTATGACGACACTCTCGAGCGCAGGGATTTGGCTTTGCCGACGTAGATGACGCGGCCCTTGGCGTCCCGGAAGCGATAGACCCCCGGCGCATCAGGGATCGAGCCCGGTGCCGGCCGGTAGGACGACGGATCGGGCATGGCCCCACTCTACGAGTCGCCGAGGACGAGATTCCGGGCGTCAGACCGCCGCGTTTCGGCGCCGAAGGTGTTCAGCCGCTAGGTTGAGAGCCCTCGGGCAGCCGCCGATCGAGCGCGGTTGCCGCCGCTTCCACCTCAGGGAAACCCGTGTCCAACGATCCGAACGCTCCACCGCCTCCTGACAACGAAGGAACGCCGCCGAGTTCCGGGAGCGGAAGCTCAAGTGCTGCGAGCTATGGACCGCCGCCTCAGTCACCCGAGCAAGGCTATGGAGCGACGCCTGGGTACGGGCCGTCACCGGGCTACGGGCCGCCACCCGGCTACAGCGCTCCCGAAGGCTATGGCCGCCCGCAGGGTTATGGCGCACCGCAGGGCTATGGCGCGCCGCAGGCTTATGGCACGCCACCGGGCTACGAGACCCCGCAGGGCTATGGCGCTCCACCCTCGTACGGAGGTCCTGGTTACGGGGGTCCCCCGGCGTACGGAGACTACGGTTACGGCAATCAGCCTGGCTACGGTCAGCCGGTCGCCACCGAGCCGCCGCCGTCGATCAAAACCGCCGTCAACATCATGTGGGCGCAGATCGCGCTGTCAGTGCTGACCACGATCCTGACCTTCGCCCTCTTGAACGACATCATCGACAACTCCGGTGTCGCACTGACACCTTCGGAGCGCGACGCGGTGAAGTCCACGGCGATTGCCGGCGCGGTCATCGGCTTGCTCATCTTTGGCGGACTCTGGGTCCTGTTCGCCATTTTCCTCCGCAAGGGGGCGAACTGGGCGCGGATCACCATCACCGTGTTAGCCGCGCTAGGACTTCTGTTCGGCTTGCTGAACCTGTTCAGCGGGAACGATCCCGCGGTGCTCCTCCTGCTGAGCGTGATCGGACTGGCCTTGTACGCCGCTTTGCTGTACTTCATGTGGCGACCCGACGCGTCCAGTTACATCGCCGGCCGGCGAGCTCGGTAGCCGCCCGGTCGAAGCTCGTACTAGGCGAGCGAGATGTCCTTTCCGTGCACTTTCACCGGCTTCTTGGGCAAGGGCACGATCGCCGGACCGGTCACCACATGGCCGTTCTTGATTGAGAACTGGCTGCCGTGGCACGGACAGTTGATGGTTCCGCCGGTGACGCTGATCAGTGGGCAGCCGGCGTGCGTACAGATGGCGGAGAACCCTTCAAACTTGCCAGCCTTCGGTTGCGTAATCACGATGGCCTGTTGAGGCAGTATCAACCCGCCGCCGACGGGAACTTGGTGAGTGGTCGCCAGCACGGAGGCGCCGCCGCCCGAAGAAGGCTCGTTCGACCCGTTGGGGCCACCTCCGCCGCCGCTTGACGGCACACCTCCACCTGGCGACCTCGAGGGGGAGCCCGCTCCGCCGGACGCCGAAGAGCCGCCGCCACCCGAGTTCGCGGCTGGGGAGCCCGACCCGCACGCAGCGAGCAGTGGCATGCCGACGCCAGCGAGGGCAGCGGCTCGGAGCAACGCACGGCGTGACGGACACGAGAGACCGTCGGATCCGGTCCCCGCGCCGCTGGCAGCATCCGCAGCTGTGCGCCGAGACGTTTCCGCAGCGGTCATGAAAGCTCCTTCGGTGCTGTCGAATCGATGCTATGTCGAGTGTGCGTCGCAAACGGTGGCGACACCATCGCCCGTTGGTCTTAGGACCATGTGCGCACCGCCAGCGGCGATGTCGAAGGGCCGTGCCGGCGCGGGAGCGGCTCCGCCGGGCGCGGGAGCGGCTCCGCCTGCATGGGCGCCTCGGCGGCTTAGGTCGTCGCCAGCACCGGCGTGCGCGCTTCGGTGGAAACGGCCACCGGCACTGAGCGACCGGAGAGCACAGGGGCGAGGAACTGACCGGTGTAGGAGGCTTCGATCTGCGCCACGTGTTCGGGCGTACCCTCCGCGACGATGAATCCGCCCTTGTTGCCACCCTCGGGACCAAGGTCGATCACCCAGTCGGCAGTCTTGATCACGTCGAGGTTGTGCTCGATGACGATGACCGTGTTGCCCTGGTCGACGAGTCGTTGCAGGACACCGAGCAGCTTGCGGATGTCCTCGAAGTGCAGACCGGTCGTCGGCTCGTCCAGGACGTAGACGGTGCGGCCGGTCGAGCGTTTTTGGAGTTCGGCGGCCAGCTTGACCCGCTGGGCCTCCCCGCCGGACAAGGTGGGCGCCGGCTGCCCCAGCCGAACGTACCCGAGGCCGACGTCGCACAGCGTGCGAAGGTGACGGGAGATCGCCGGGATAGCGGCGAAGAAGTCGACGGCCTCCTCGATGGGCATGTCGAGGACGTCGGCAACGGTGTTGCCCTTGTAGTGCACCTCGAGCGTCTCGCGGTTGTAGCGGGCGCCATGGCAGACCTCGCAAGGAACGTAGACGTCAGGCAGGAAGTTCATCTCGATCTTGATGGTGCCGTCACCGGAGCAAGCCTCGCAGCGACCGCCCTTGACGTTGAACGAGAACCGCCCCTGCAAATAGCCGCGGACCTTGGCCTCGGGAGTTGACGCGAACAGCCGTCGGACATGGTCGAAAACTCCGGTGTACGTCGCCGGGTTTGAACGCGGCGTACGTCCGATTGGTGACTGGTCGACATGGATGACCTTGTCGACGTGTTCGACGCCGGTGATGTCGCGGTGCCGCCCCGGCACCTCGCGGGCGTTGTAGATGCGCTTCGCCAAGGCCGTGTAGAGGATCGAGTTGACGAGCGTCGACTTGCCGGAACCCGAGACGCCGGTGACGGCCACAAAGCAGCCGAGAGGGAAGCCGACCGTGACGTCGTGCAGGTTGTGCTCACGGGCGCTGTGCACGACGAGCTGGCGGTGGGTGTCCGGCAGACGACGCACCTGGGGAAGCGGAATCTCGAGTCGGCCCGACAGATAGGCACCGGTCAACGAATCGGGGGAGGCGAACAGGTCTTCGACCGGACCGGAGACCACGACCTGACCCCCGTGCTCGCCAGCTCCCGGTCCGATGTCGACGGCCCAATCGGCCGTGCGGATGGTGTCTTCGTCATGCTCGACGACGATCAGCGTGTTGCCGAGGTCGCGGAGCCGCACCAGCGTCTCGATCAGGCGGTGGTTGTCGCGCTGGTGCAGTCCGATCGACGGCTCGTCGAGGACGTAGAGGACCCCCACCAGACCGGCGCCGATCTGGGTGGCGAGGCGGATCCGCTGCGCCTCTCCTCCGGAGAGTGAACCGGTTGGCCGGTCGAGCGTGAGGTAGTCGAGGCCGACGTCGAGCAGGAAGCGCAACCGCTCGCTGATCTCCTTGAGCACTCGCTCGGCGATCTGACGCTCACGGTGGGACAGGTCGAGGTCGCTGTTCAGGAACGCCGCTGCTTCGTCGACCGGCAGCGAGCAGATCTCCGCGATATTTCGGCCGCCGACGGTGACGGCCAGCGAGATGGGCTTGAGCCGCGCGCCGTCGCAGGCAAGGCACGGCACTTCTCGCATGTAGCCTTCGAACCGCTCCCGGCTGGTGTCGGTGTCGGCCTCGCCGTGGCGGCGCTCGATGTATGGCAGCACGCCTTCGAATGAGGCGTAGTACGAGCGCTCCCGGCCGTAGCGATTGGCGTAGCGAACGTGCAACTTGCCGCGGTGACCGTTCAGCACCGACTCCCGCGCCCGCTTCGGCAACCCCCGCCACGGCGTCTGGGTCGAGAACTTGAGCTCCTCCGCGAGGGCGTCGAGCAACCGGCCGAAGTACTCCGAGACATGCGCCGCCGCCCACGGGGCGATGGCCCCCTCGGCCAGCGTCTTGCCGTCGTCGGGAATAACGAGGTCGGGGTCGACGATCATGCGGGTGCCGAGACCATGGCACTCCGCGCAAGCCCCGAACGGCGAGTTGAACGAGAAGGACCGGGGTTCGAGCTCCTCGAACGACAGGTCGTCGTGCATGCAGGCGAGATGCTCGGAGAAGACCCGCTCGCGGTGCGCATCGGTGTCGGGCAGATCGACGAAGTCGAGCGTGACCAGTCCTCCGGAGAGACCGAGGGCTGTCTCGACTGAGTCGGTGAGCCGTCGTTTGGCCGACTCTTTGACCGCCAGCCGGTCGACCACCACCTCGATCGTGTGCTTCTTCTGCTTGTCGAGCTGCGGTGGCTCGGTCAGCGGGTACGTCGTCCCGTCGACGCGTGCGCGGGAGAAGCCTTGAGTCTGGAGCTGGCGGAACAAATCGACGTACTCGCCTTTGCGGCCGCGCACGACCGGCGCCAGCACCTGGAAGCGAGCCCCCTCCTCCAGCTCGAGGACCCGGTCGACGATCTGCTGCGGGGTCTGCCGAGCGATGGGCCGTCCGCAGACTGGGCAGTGCGGTCGGCCGGCCCGGGCGAACAGCAGACGCAGGTAGTCGTAGACCTCGGTGATCGTGCCGACCGTCGAGCGGGGGTTGCGCGACGTGGACTTCTGGTCGATGGAGACGGCCGGCGACAGCCCCTCGATGAAGTCGACGTCGGGCTTGTCCATTTGACCGAGGAACTGCCGCGCGTAGGCCGACAGCGACTCGACGTAGCGGCGTTGCCCCTCGGCGAAGATCGTGTCGAAGGCCAAGCTTGATTTGCCGGACCCCGACAGACCGGTGAAGACGATCATCGAGTCTCGTGGCAGGTCGAGCGAGATGTCTTTGAGGTTGTGCTCTCGGGCGCCCCGGATGATCAGCTGATCGGCCACGCGTCACCCTTCACCGCTGCTGCTCCCCGACGTGGAACCTTGCGAATCGCGTCAGCTCTTCGGCGCTCCTTCGAACACACGTTCGCCATGGTAGGCGATGGTATCGGCGCAGGCCGACAGTCTCGTCCGGCACGTCCTCCTGCCGGTCCATTGTGCTGCACCGATCAAGCTTGCTGCCAGTTCGCTAAGTTGGCGCCGTGACCTATTCAGGCCAGGTCAGGCCCGGAGCTCCACTCACGCACGAGCTTGCCGAGCTGTCGATCACGAAGGCCTCCGTCGGCCCGATGGACAACAACGCCTACGTGCTGCAGTGTCGGCGTACCGACGAGCTGCTGCTCATCGATGCGGCGGCCGAACCGGAGGCTCTGCTGAGGCTCGTCGCGGACTTCCCCCTGGCCCGGGTGGTCACCACGCACCGGCACCCCGATCATTGGGGCGCGCTTGCCGAGATCGTGGCGGCAACCGGCGCCGAGACGGTCTCCGGCGCGGACGACGCACCTGGCATCCCAGTGTCGACTGACCGAGAGGTCCGCGATGGCGACGTCATCGGTGTCGGCGCCGTAGAACTCGAGGTCATGCATCTGGTCGGTCACACACCAGGCTCCATCGCGCTGTTGTATGACGATCCGGACGGCTCGCCCCACCTCTGGACGGGCGACAGTCTGTTTCCTGGCGGTGTCGGCAGGACGACGTCCGCGGAGAACTTCACGTCACTGATCGACGATGTCGAGACCAAGGTGTTCGACCGGCTCCCGGACGAGACCTGGGTCTACCCCGGTCACGGGAACGACACCACGCTCGGCGCCGAACGCCCGCATCTGAGCGGGTGGCGAGCGAGAGGCTGGTAACGCTCGGTCCGCGTAGGCATCGGACTTGCGCACGCAGACTTATCATGTAAGTCTAGAGTTACCTCATGCAGTCGGGGCCTTCTATTCGTTCTCAGTCCCGAGGTTTGGCATGGTCGCTGCGTTAACCGACATGACCGTTCGCGAGCTCATGATGTCGCTGAGCCAAGTGGAAGACGCGATCCGCCAGGCCAGGTTTCTCCCGCTCGGGGTTGCCGATGAAACGACACCGTCAGCCGCCGAAGACCTTGCCGTGCTGGCCGGCTATGAGCAACGAATCGTCCACGAACTACGACGACGACGACGAACCGCGACCTGTCAGGCCATGAACTGGTACCCGCTTCGAGCGCGCCCCGCGACGTACGTGTCGTAGCAAGTCGACCGGCCCCGATCACGTCGCCTCGCCGGTGAGCAGCCGCCCGCGATCAGTGATCAGCGGCGCTCGGTCACCTGGACGGATACGATCCGGGCGTGGTAGCCAGGGCGCTCGAGCGCTTCGTCGAGCAACTTCCCGGGCATGGGAGCTTCTCAATGTGGGCAGGTCCCGTGTCGGGTGAACCGGTCGTCGACTACCGTTCGCACGACCAGCACTACGCGGCCAGCATGATGAAAGTCGCCCTCGTGTCGGCGGCGTACCGGGAAGCGGAGCGCGGCTGCCTGGACCTCGACGCGGCCGTGATGGTGCACAACTCGTTCCGGTCTGCAGGCGATGGCTCGTCGTACGCGATCGATCCCGACGACGACAGTGACGCGCAGGTGTGGCGTCGCATCGGGCAGCGGGTGGCGCTGCGCTGGCTGTGCTATCGCGCCATCGTGCGGTCGAGCAATCTGGCGACCAACCTGGTGTTGGAGGTGGTGGGTGTCCCTGCCGTGGAGCAGGTACTCGCCGCGGCTGGTGCTACCGGAAGCTCGGTCAAGCGGGGCATCGAGGACGGCACCGCCCGGGCAGTGGGGCTGCACAACACCGTGACGGCTACCGACCTCGCTCGGCTGTTTCAAGGTTTGATGACCGGTCGGCTCGCTTCCGAGCGGAGCTGTGCTGAGATCGTCTCGGTGCTCGCCGCGCAGCAGATCAACGACGCCCTGCCCCGGGGCCTGCCAGGCGGCACGTGGGTGGCCCACAAGTCAGGCTGGATGACCGGCGTCTCGCACGACGGCGGCATCGTGCAACCACCGGACGGCGAGCCCTTCATCTTCGTCATTTGTACGACGTCGGACCTTGCGGAGCAGGAGGGTCTCGACCTCATCGCGGCTGCCGCCGCGGCTGCCTGGGAGGACCGCAAGGTGCTGGGATGACCATCACCGGGCTGCGATGCACCCGGCTGACGGCTGGCTTGCGGCAGCCCTTCGTCACCGCCCTGCGGTCGAGTACGGTCCTTGAGACACTCGCCGTTGAGGTGCTGACCGCTGACGGATTCCGTGGCTTCGGAGAGGCTCCGCAGGTCTGGCGGGTGACGGGTGAGTCGCTCGCCGGTGCCGAGGCGTGCATCAACGGACCGCTCTCCGACGTGCTCGTCGGTCGTTGCACGGACGACCTCAATGACCTCTTGACGCAGATGTCGACTGCCGTCGTGGGCAATTTCGGTGCCAAGGCTGCCCTCGACGGCGCCCTGCACGACCTGGCAGCCCAGCGAGCCGGTGTCTCCCTTCCGCGGTTCCTCGGTACGACCCGGCACACCGTCGAAACCGACGTGACGATCTCCGCCGGTGACGCAGCGGGGCTGGCCGCGGACGCGGACAAGCGCGCCGACGAAGGCTTCCGCGCGGTCAAGCTGAAGGTCGGCACCGACGCCGGCACCGACGCGGCCAGAGTGCTCGCGGTGCGAGCGGCGGTGGGCACCGACGTCGCGGTGCGCGTCGATGCCAACCAGGGCTGGACTCCACGGGAGGCGGTCAAGGTGATCCAGGCTCTGGAGGACGCCGGGGCTGACGTCGAGTTCGTCGAGCAACCGGTGGCAGCGGCAGACCTCGCTGGGTTGGCTGCGGTGACATCGGCAGTGGCCACTCCGGTGATGGCAGATGAAGCCTGCTTTGGTCTCCGTGACCTCAGCCGGATCATCGAGCTGCGCGCGGCAGATCTGGTCAACGTCAAGCTGGCCAAGTGCGGTGGTCTGAGGGTGGCGATCGCCTTGCTGGAGCTGGCTGCCGCTCACGGCGTCGGCACACTGGTCGGCTCGATGATGGAAGGGCCGATCGGTATCGGAGCCGCCGCCAGCTTGGTGGCGGCGTATGACACTTCCGCGGTGAGCGATCTCGACGCTGCCTGGTGGGTGGAGCCGTCGCCCGTGGTCGGCGGCCTCCGGTACGACGCCGGCCAGGTGCACCTGCCCGACGCACCCGGTCTCGGCATATCGCGGCTCGCATGAGGACCTACCAAACCGTCGTCGATGTCGCGACGGTGTGGGCATCCCCTGAGGCGCCCCGGGCCGCCGACGCAGCAGCGATAGCCGACGAGCCGGATGTGCATGCCTGGACAGCAGGTCTCGATGCCCAAGCGCGACTCGATCTGCACGGTCGAACGCTGACGCAGCTCCTCCGTGGCGAACCAGCCCAGGTGCTGCAGCGTGGCCCGTCGGGGTGGGTGCGAATCGCAGCACCATGGCAGCCCTCGCCCGACGCCGCTCGCGGGTACGTCGGCTGGGTGCGCGCTGCCCACCTGGCACTGGCCGAAGCGGAACACCAGACGAACGGTGATCGGAGCGGTACAGACGGGCCGTGGATGCGTCCATCGGCCGGTGCCCCGGTCCGCTCTCCGGTCGCGGACGTCAGTGCCTCTCCATCCGCGGTGCTGGAGCTGGCTGGCCGCTACATGGAGTTGCCATACCTGTGGGGAGGGACCAGCCCGGTCGGGTTCGACTGCTCGGGCTTGGTGCACTACTGCTTTCGCAGAGCCGGAGTCGTGGTCCCGCGGGATGCCTATGCGCAACAGGCCGTTGCCGAGGTCGTCCGGCTTGGTGACGAGCAACCCGGTGACCTCTATTTCTTCGCCCCCAACGATCGCGTGCACCATGTCGGCTTCGTCACCGGCGGGCGCCGCATGCTGCACGCGCCCGAGGACTCTGCTGACCTCCCCGGCGCCGGTCAGATCGAAGAGGTGTCGCTGTCACCCGAGCGGCTTGCGACGCTTGCCGCCGCCGGTCGTCTGCTGCCCCGCGCGTGAGTCGGCGTGATGGCCGCGGGACGGGACAGCTGCCGGGCGCCGCCCGTCAGGCGGATCTGTCCGCGGAGTGCCGGGCCGCCACCAGGCTGGCGACCGTGGTGATCGCCAGGGTGCCGACGATGACGAGCAGCGACAGCCAGATGGGGATCTCGGGGGCCCAGCCGACGGACCTGCCGCTGTTGATGAACTGCAGCGTGTTCTCGTGCAGGGCATGGAAGATGAGCTTGACTCCGATGAAGCCAAGCACAAACGCCAGACCGTAACTCAGGTAGACCAACCGCTCGAGCAGTCCGCCGATCAAGAAGTACAGCTGTCGCAGCCCCATCAAGGCGAAGATGTTGGCGGTCAAGACGAGGTACGACTCGTTCGTCAGGCCATAAATCGCCGGAATGGAGTCCAGCGCGAAGAGCAGGTCTGTGGTGCCGAGGGCGAGCACGACCACGAACATCGGCGTGATGAGCCGCTTGCCGTTCTGGACAAGCATGAGCTTGGCGCCGTTGTACTGCGTCGTGCTGGGCAGGTGGTTGTGCACCCACGCGACGAGCTTGTTCTCGTCGTACTTGTCGTCGTCGTTGCCAGTCTCGGTGGCAAGTTTGACGGCGGTGTAGATCAAGAACGCGCCGAAGGCGTAGAACACCCAGCTGAACTCCTCGATCGCCGCGGCGCCGAGCGCGATGAACATGCCACGCATGACCAAGGCGAGGACGATGCCGGTCATGAGTGCGGACTGCTGGAACTCGCGCGGAACACCGAACCGGGTCAAGATGATGATGAAGATGAACAAGTTGTCGATCGACAACGAGTACTCCGTCAGCCAGCCGGCGAAGAACTCCGTCCCGTACCGGCTACCGGCGAAGTAGATGACGCCGATCCCGAAAACCACGGCGGCGCCGACGTACAAGGCGAGCGCTGCAGACACTTCGCGCATCGAGGGCTCGTGCGGTCGCCGGCCGATGATGAAGACGTCGAAGAGCAAGATCCCCGTCGTGACCAGGACGGTGGTCCACCAGACCCAGGACTCCACCTGCATGTTTTGGACCTCCGGAGAGTTCAGGGGTACGCGACCGACGAACGCGGTCGCGCTACCCAGCTCCGGAGGTCTCTTCCGCTCAGCTGACTCTCCGAGCCAGAAGCGCCGGGGCAGCGAGCGCAAGGCTCGCGCACCCGTGATGACGACGCAACTGCGAAGGAATACTCCCCTCCACCGGAGGCGATTGTCTCAGACGAGCGGATCTGAGCCAACACGCGGTGCCGCGCCTCGCCGAGGCTGACCGAGCGGCCCAGCACTACGGCAGGTCGCCCGCTGTCATCCGGCGCCCGCGGACACCATCTGGCGCAGCTCCTTCTTCAGCTCCGAGATCTCGTCGCGAAGTCGCGCTGCCACCTCGAACTGGAGTTCCGCGGCGGCTGCGTGCATCTGGTCGGTCAGCTGCTGCACCAGATCGGCGAGGTCTCGAGACGGCAGACCGGCGAGGTCATGGGCGTGCCGGCCGGCTTCTCGACTCGACAAACCTGGCACCGGCGCCTTGCCGCGGGACTGCTGCCGGCCACCACCGCCGATCAGCTCAACGGTGTCGGCGTCTTCGCGTGCCAACATGTCGGTGATATCGGCGATGCGTTTGCGCAGCGGCTGCGGGTCGACACCGCAAGCCCGGTTGTAGGCCACCTGCTTGGCCCGCCGGCGGTTGGTCTCGTCGATCGCCTTGGCCATGGAGTCGGTGACGCGGTCGGCATACATGATCACCTGGCCCGAGACGTTTCGGGCAGCCCGGCCGATCGTCTGCACCAACGAGGTGCCCGAGCGGAGGAAGCCCTCCTTGTCGGCGTCGAGAATGGCCACCAGCGACACCTCGGGAAGGTCGAGGCCCTCGCGAAGGAGGTTGATGCCGACGAGCACGTCGAAGACGCCGAGCCGCAGCTCGCGCAACAGCTCGATACGGCGCAACGTGTCGACTTCGCTGTGCAGGTAGCGGGTGCGGATGCCGTTCTCGAGCAGGTAGTCGGTGAGGTCCTCGGACATCTTCTTCGTCAGCGTCGTCACCAAGACGCGCTCGCTCCGCTCCGTGCGGGTGTGCACCTCGGACATGAGGTCGTCGATCTGCCCCTTTGTCGGCTTGACGATGACCTCTGGGTCGACGAGTCCGGTGGGCCTGATGATCTGTTCGACCGTGCCGTGGGATCGCGACAACTCATACGGCCCCGGCGTCGCGGACAGATAGACCGTCTGCCCGGTGCGGTCGAGAAACTCCTCCCACCGCAGCGGACGGTTGTCCATCGCGCTCGGTAGTCGAAACCCGTGCTCGACCAGCGTGCGCTTGCGAGACATGTCGCCTTCGTACATGCCACCGATTTGCGGCACGGTGACATGCGACTCGTCGACCACCAAGAGGAAGTCCTCCGCGAAGTAGTCGAGCAGACAGTTGGGTGCGCTGCCCTGGGCCCGCCCATCGATATGACGGGAGTAGTTCTCGATGCCCGAGCAGGTGCCGACCTGACGCATCATCTCGACGTCGTACGACGTCCGCATCCGCAGCCGCTGGGCTTCGAGCAGCTGACCCTGCCGCTCAAGCTCGGCGAGGCGATCCTGCAGCTCCAGCTCGATGCCGGAGATCGCTCGCTCCATGCGCTCGGGGCCAGCGACGTAGTGGGACGCCGGAAAGATATAGAGCAAGTGATCTTCGGTGACCACCTCGCCGGTGACCGGGTGCAGTGTCATCAACCGCTCGATCTCATCGCCGAAGAACTCCACCCGCACCGCATGCTCCTCGTAAACAGGAAACACCTCCAACGTGTCACCGCGGACCCGGAACGTGCCACGGGTGAACGCGAGGTCGTTGCGGGCGTACTGGATGCCGACGAGGGAGCGCAGCAGCGAGTCGCGGTCGACCGTGTCGCCCACCCGGAGCGGGATCATGCGGTCGACGTACTCCTGCGGAGTGCCCAGGCCGTAGATGCATGACACCGTCGAGACCACGATGACGTCACGTCGGGTCAGCAGCGAGTTGGTCGCAGAGTGCCGAAGCCGCTCGACCTCCTCGTTGATCGAGGAGTCCTTTTCGATGTAGGTGTCGGTTTGCGGAACGTAGGCCTCGGGTTGGTAGTAGTCGTAGTAGGAGACGAAGTATTCCACCGCGTTGTCGGGAAAGAGCTCGCGCAGCTCGTTCGCGAACTGTGCCGCCAGCGTCTTGTTGGGCAGCATCACCAGGGTCGGACGCTGAACCCGCTCGACGAGCCAGGCGATGGTCGCGGTCTTGCCGGTGCCGGTGGCCCCGAGCAGTACGACGTCTTGCTCGCCGGCGGTCATGCGTCGCTGCAAGTCGTCGATGGCGGTCGGCTGGTCACCCGACGGGGTGTAGTCCGAGACGACCTTGAACGGTGCGACGCGCCGCTCGAGCGCAGTGACTGGCCTCATGCCGTTGAGGCTACGGGCTTGGTCCGACAGCGAGAACAGGAACAGCCCGTCCAGCCGCGAGACGAGGGGGTTTCAGTGCTTGAGATCAGCCGCGGCGTCGGCACTTCTGGCGACGTGAGACCGCGCCACCGCAAAACCGGGAACCATCACCAGCGCGGCGAGCGCGAGGCCTCCGAGGCAGTCGCTCGCCCAGTGAAAGTCGCCGAGCACCGCTTGAACTCCCGCCAGGGAACCCATCGCGAGCCCACTGCCCAACGCAAGCCACGACGCTTGCATCAGTGGTGCGGAGCGCGACCAGCCCACCCGGCCCAAGAACATCACCGTCCCCGTCGCAACGGCCGCTGTCGTCGTATGCCCGGAGGGGAAGAAGCCCGGGTAGCCGGCGTCACCTGCCGACTCCCCCGGCCCAGGCCTCGCCGCCAACGCCTTGAGCACGAGCACGGCCGACTCGGCAGCGGCGAGATTCCCCATCGCCAGCACGAGTGGCCAGATGCGCCACGTCGCGTGCGCAGTCACCAGGGCCACGATCGCCAGCGCGGCGGCGGCAAAGCCCACGTCACCCGCCGCACCGGCAACGGTCAACCAGAACGCGGTGGGAGGCGGACGTGGCTGCACCGCAGCACGAATCTGACCGTCAACGTGTGTCAACGGGCCTCCGGTGAGGACGTCCGCCATCGTGAACGCGACGACGAGACCGGCGACGAGGACAATGCGCCACTCGTCTGAGCTCAACCTGAGCCGCCGCATCATCGCGGCAGGTGCCGCCGTGGTGGCATTCGGGGGCCGCGCCGCGAACGTCCCGCCAGCCGGGTGGTCACGACATGCTGGACGCGATAACGGTGCGGTCGCTCCGGTTCTAGCAGTGATTGCAGCTCCGCGTCGTCGATCTCTTCACCGGTGAGCGCCCAGCCCATGTGGCGACCCACGTGGTAGTCGCCGAAGCTGACGGCGTCGGCATCACCATGCGCCCGCTGGCGCACCTCAGCAGCAGTCCAGACACCGACTCCTGGCAGGGAACGAAGCCGGCGCTCAGCGGTGGCGGGTGCCTCATCGAGGGTTCGCTCGAGCGCGGCTGCGACGCCAGCCGCCCGCACGATCGTCGCAGCCCTCGCCCCGTCTATCGAGCAGCGCAGCCACTCCCACGACGGGATCATCGCGAGGTCTCGAGGGGCGGGAAGGCAACGCATCCTTCGCACCCGCTGAGGGCCAGGCGCCGGAACCCCGAACCGCGTCAACAACCGCCGCCAACCCAGCCATGCCTCCTGGCCGGTCACCTTCTGCTCGATCACAGCGGCGACGAGGGCCTCCAGAACCAGGCCGGTGCGCGTCACCCGCCAGTGCGGGTTACGGCGCCACGCCGCCTGCACGCCCGGAAGCCGCGCAGCGAACCCTCTGACGTCGTCCCTGGCACCGAGCATCGCCGGGGCCTGAGTCAGCATCCACTCAGCCCCATCGCCCCACGCCACCATGGCGATCTCCCCGGCAGCGGACCGCCTCTCGACGCGCAATGTCGCAGCGCCGTACGGCGTCATCGACGACCGCCAGATCGTGCCGTCGGCATCGACTTGGAAGGTTGGGTCGCCAGAGCCACGGCGGAGTGACCGCAGGACGTCGTAGGGGTCACATGGCCAGGCCGGGCGCCACACCCGCTCGCGCACCCCGACCGGCGAACTCACCCGCCCAGGTTAGACGCCAGCAGACGCCTCCCCCGGCTTCTGGCGCCTCCCATCACACTGGTCTGCATGCTGCTAGCGGACGTCGTGGCCACGTCGGCAGCGGTGGCCGCCACACCGTCCCGGCTGGCGAAACGATCTTCGCTCGCCGAACTCCTCACCGCGCTCGACGACGTCGTGGACATCGAGATCGCCGTCGCATATCTGTCCGGCGAACTGCGGCAACGCCGTACCGGTCTGGGCTGGGCTGCCGTAGCGGTGCTGCCCGGACCTGCTCCCGAGCCGTCGCTGTCCCTGCAAGATGTCGACGCAGCGCTCGAGGTGATGGCCACCGTGAGCGGACCGGGTTCGAGCTCGGCTCGGGCTGAGCACATCCGGAACCTGCTGAGCCGGGCCACCGCCGCTGAGCAGGAGTTCTTGCGCAGGATCATCCTGGGCGATGTGCGGCAAGGCGCTCTCGACGCCGCCATGCTCGAGGCAGTAGCAGCCGCATCGGCGGTGCCGATCGCAGCCGTTCGCCGCGCTGCGATGCTTCGCGGGGCCGCCGGACCGGTTGCAGTGGCCGCCCTGACTGGCGGTGAGTCTGCCGTCAGCGCATTCGTCCTCACCATCGGCCAGCCGATCCGTCCCATGCTTGCCTCCTCGGCAGCCGACGTACCGGCCGCATTCACCAAGCTGGGCGACCGGCCGGAGGCCGTCGTCGACGCGAAGCTCGATGGCATCCGCATCCAGGCGCACAAGGCAGCCGATCGGGTGTGGATCTACACCCGCAGCCTTGACGACATCACCTCGCGGTTGCCCGAAGTCGTCGAGCTCGTACGCAGCTTGCCTGGTGACCTCATCCTCGACGGAGAGGCACTTGCGCTCGATGCCGAGGGGCGCCCGCGTCCGTTTCAGGAGACCGCCGCTCGCACCGCCACCACCCCCGACGGCACTGAAGCCCGTGCTCGGGTGACGCCGTTCTTCTTCGACTGCCTCTACGCCGATGGTCAGCCGCTCATCGATCGCCCGCTTACCGAACGCCTGCAACGGCTCGATGCGCTGATGCCGAAGAGCCTGGTGGCCGAGCGCCTGCTGACGAGTGACGGCCAGGCGGCGGCACAGTTCTTTGAGCGTGTCGTCGCTGACCGGCAGGAGGGTGTGATCATCAAGGCCGCCGGGTCGACGTACGACGCCGGCCGCCGCGGCGCCGCCTGGATCAAGGTGAAACCCCGTCACACCCTCGACCTCGTCGTGTTGGCCGTCGAAGAGGGCAGCGGCCGCCGTACCGGCACCTTGTCGAACATTCATCTCGGCGCCCGCGACTCTGCGTCGGGCGGCTTCGTGATGCTGGGTAAGACCTTCAAGGGCATGACCGATGAGATGCTCCAGTGGCAGACGCGGCGCTTCCGGGAGCTGGCGGTGTCGCGCACCGCTCGGGTAGTCACGGTGCGGCCGGAGCAGGTCGTCGAGATTGCCTTCGACGGGATCCAGCGCTCCAGCCGCTATCCGGGCGGCCTTGCGCTCAGGTTCGCCCGGGTAGTTCGTTACCGCGACGACAAGCCGGCCACCGAGGCCGACACGATCGACACCGTGCGCAGTCTGGCGGCGGGCTAGCCAACGCCTACGAGCCGAGCCGCTCAGCGCCTGCGGCTACCGACGGATCCGGCCGAAGCGGACCGTCGCCACCCGTTTGGCCGCCACTCGCTCGGAGAAGACCGCTGTCTTGGTGTCCCAGACCGCTACGTCGGATCTGCCGTCGGCGTTCCAGTCACCGACGACCGGGAGTGATGTGGGAGTCCCGAAGGCGACTGTGCGTGAAGTCCCGTCTGGGCGGGCCAGGGTGAAGGTAGTCGTCGCCGGGTCGTAGACGCCGACTTCACTGCGTCCGTCACCATTCCAGTCTCCCGCTATCGGGATGCCGGAGACCGATCCGAACACCTGGGTCGTGATGTTGCCGTGGGAGTCACGCAGCCGGAACGTCCGGGTGGCGGGATTGTAGGTGCCGAGGTCCGTGCGCCCGTCACCGTTCCAGTCCCCGACGACCGGTAGGTCTCTGCTTTTGCCGAAGTCCACGGTGCGGCGGCGTCCAGCTGCAGTCTGCAGCGTGAAGGTCGAGGTCGACGCGCTCCACACGCCGATGTTGGCCTGGCCGTCACCGTTCCAGTCGCCGACAAGTGGCGTGTCGGTGGGGAGCCCGAACGGCGTGGTCGCCACCGACCCGTCGGGTAGCCGGCGCCGAAAGACTGCGGTGTTGGCGTGCCGGCGGAACACGCCGACGTCGCTCACGCGGTCGCCGTTCCAGTCTCCCGCCAGCGGTACGTCCTCACAGCTGCGCGACTTGAGCCAGGAGTCGTACGGGAAGCTCACCCGGTTGAAGACCGCCGGCTGATCGGTCTTGTTGAGCCGCTGCTCGTAGTGCAGATGAGGTCCGGTCGATCCGCCGGAGTCGCCGAGCTCCCCGATCACCTGGCCCTGGTCGACGCGTTCGCCGGGAACCACGAAGGACTTCAGCAGATGGGCGTGCAAGGTCGACCACCGCGTGCCGTGGTCGATGACGACGTACAGCCCGTAGCTCGTGGCGCCGAGGTTGGTCACCGAGCTGACGATCCCGGGCGCCGTGGCCACCACGAGGTGGCCGAGGTCGTTGCTGTCGCGGGTCCAGTCGATGGCGTTGGGGCTTGGGCTGTGCGTGGGTCGACTCGACCCGTTCCAGCTCTCGCCACACGTGAACGGCATCTGGAAGTCCGGCTTGTCGGTCATCGTTGCCGAGGCGATCGGCGCACCCAGGACGACGATGGCACCCGCCGCCGCTGGAGAAAGCACTCGGATCAGGTACGACGTTCCACGCACGCAGGTCACCCTCTCGGCGGGGTCTGACGGACTGGCCGCTCTCGGGAAGGAAGCGGCGACATACCACAACAGTCACTACAATCTCAGCAGCCGCAACCATAACGCCGGTCGGTGTCTTTGTCTCCCCCCTGTTTTCCGAAGGCCGTGGCCGAGCCGCCGCGGCGGCCGACGGCTCGGGAGGAGCGGTGGCTAGAGTGCCGACGTGCGGATCCTCTTCGTGGGCGGAACCCGGTTCGTCGGCCGAGCGATGGCCGAGACAGCACTCCAGCGTGGCCACACGGTGACGCTGCTGCACCGCAACGCCACAGACCTGCCGTCGCTGCAAGCGGCGGAGCATCTCCTGACCGACCGCGACGCCGACCTTGAAGTGTTGGCGGGTCGAGAGTTCGACGCCACCGTCGACGTCTGCGCCTACGTGCCGCGGCAGGTGCGAGAGCTGGCGGGAGCGCTCGACGGCCGAGGCCGGCACCACGTTTTCGTCTCGACGATGTCGGTGTACGCCGACACTGACGCTCCCGGT
The DNA here is from genome assembly GCA_038198965.1 of Propionibacteriales bacterium. Lineage (GTDB taxonomy): Bacteria > Actinomycetota > Actinomycetes > Propionibacteriales > Nocardioidaceae > JAUJOE01. The sequence goes on along the minus strand of JBBPZH010000057.1, from coordinate 5,845 downwards.
CTCGACGAGAGCTCGCCGCTCCTCAAGCCGGCCGACCCATCGACCGAGGACGTGACGGAGGAGACCTACGGCGGCCTGAAGGTGCTGTGCGAGAACGAGGCCGAGACAGCCTATGCGGACACCGGCCTGACGATTCTGCGGCCGACGTACGTCATCGGCCCCCACGACCCCACGGGCCGCTTCACATGGTGGGTACGCCGGATAGCCCGTGGCGGCGAGGTCCTGGCTCCCGGGCCGCCCGACCTGCCCATTCAGGTCATCGATGCGCGCGACCTGGCCGAATGGACGCTCGATCTCGTCGAGAAGACGACCACCGGCACGTTCAACGCCATCACGCCCACGCCGCCGTTCGGCTTCGGCGATCTCCTCGACGCCACCGCGCGTGCCGTCGGTCCAAGCGACACCGAGCTCGTGTGGGCGGACGCAGCCTGGCTGCGCGAGCAGGGTGAGTCCTACACCTCGCTGCCGCTGTGGACCGAGGGCGAACCTGCCTGGACCCTGGCGGCCGACCCGACACAGGCGTTGGCTTCGGGGTTGACACCGCGACCGCTCACCGAATCCGCTGCTGACACCTGGTCCTGGATCACGATGGAGCAGCCAGCGCCGGTCCCGGGTTGGGGCATCACCGAGGACCACGAGACGGCGCTGCTGCACGCCTGGCACACGGAGCGCCGCACCCGAGCCCGGTAAAGCGGGACGGCCATCAGTCGCCCAGGACCTCCACTTGCGGACGCACGCGCAACGCCTCACGAGTCTCCCCGACCGGTCTGATCAGGCCTTCCTGCGCGACCGACGCGATCAACCGGCCATCGGAGCTGAACACCCGGCCGATCGCGAACCCACGGCCTCCAGACGCTGACGGTGAGTGCTGGTCGTACAACATCCAGTCGTCGGCCCGGAACGGCCGATGGAACCACATCGAGTGGTCGAGAGAAGCCGGCTGCACCTGCCGAGACCCGATGATCACGCCGTGCGGCACCAACGACACCCCGAGCAGTGTCAGATCGCTGGCGTAGGCCAGCACGCAGGTGTTGAGGACCGGGTCGTCGGGAACCGCCCCCGCCGCCCGGAGCCAAATTTGGGCGCGCGCAGGCTGTTCGGGACCGGCGAGAGTTCCGCCCTCCCTGGAGTCGGCGGCATACCTGACGTCGAGGGCCGCCCATTCGCGCTCCCAGGTTCGGTCGTCCTCCCGGCCGGTCAGCTGCCGAAACAGCTCGCCCATGTCGACGCAGTCCTCGGGTGGGGGCACGGATGGCATCGCGTCTTGGTGGTCGAACCCGAGCTCGTCGATGTGAAAGGACGCCGTCGAGTAGAAGATCGACTTGCCGTGCTGCCTCGCCACCACTCGGCGGGTCGAGAACGACTTGCCGTCGCGGATCCGCTCAACGTCGTACACGATGGGGATCGACGTATCCCCTGGACGCAGGAAGTAGCTGTGCAGGGAGTGCACGGCTACGTCGTCGTCGACGGTCTGGTACGCCGCGAACAACGCCTGGGCGGCGACCTGTCCACCGAACACGCGTTGCAGCACCGTGTCGGGCTGCCGGCCCCGATAGAGGTCGAGATCGAGTCGCTCGAGCTCGAGGATGTCGAGAAGTTCGGGCACGGAGTTCGGCACGGCCGCATTGTCGCACCGGCAGGAGGCAGACCTCAGGCCCGCTCAGGCTGAGTCGGGAGCCCGGCTCGGCGACACGTCGGCATGTTCACCGTCGAGAGCAGCGACCCTGGCGGTGATGTCACGCGCCAGGCTCTGTGCCGTCAAGCCGCAATCCTCGAGAATGGCTGCGCGCTTCCCGTGCGGCAGGAACGCCTGCGGCAGCCCGAAGATTGCTACCGGTACGTCGACCTCCGCATCGGCAAGCGCCTGAGCGAGCGCGCTTCCAGCACCACCGATCCGGCAGCCGTCCTCGACACTGACCACGAGCCGGTGCTGGCCAGCCAACGGGATCAGGTCGGAGCTCACCGGCTTGACCCATCGGGGGTCCACCACCGTGACCCCGATGCCCTGCGCTTGCAGGCGCGTGGCGACGTCGAGACAGGAAGCCGCCATCGCACCAACGGCGACGACCAGCACGTCCCTGGCACCTGACTGCAGCAGGACGTCGACGGTGCCGGCGGAGTCGACGGCAGCCAGGTCAGGCTGGACAGCGCCTTTGGGCACCCGGAGCACTGTGGGAGCGTCGTCGACGTCGACAGCCTCACGCAACAGCTCCCGCAACCGCGCGCCGTCCCGCGGTGCGGCTATGCGCAGCCCTGGCACCACTTGCAGCATCGACAGATCCCACATGCCGTGATGGGAGGGTCCGTCCTCGCCAGTCACGCCTGCCCGGTCGAGCACGATCGTAATCCCGCCGCCGTGCAGCGCGGCGTCCATGAGGACCTGGTCGAACGCGCGGTTGAGGAACGTCGCGTAGAGCGCCACCACCGGGTGCAGGCCGGCCATCGCCATGCCGGTTGCAGCGGTGATCGCGTGCTGTTCGGCGATCCCGACGTCGAAGGTGCGCTCGGGAAAGCAGGCTGCGAAGCTGTCGAGGCCGGTTGGGTGCAACATCGCAGCCGTGATGGCGACGACATCGGCTCGCTCCCGGCCGATCGCCACCACCTCCTCACGGAAGACGTCGGTCCAGATTGTGGCGGCGCTGGCGAGCAGCTCGCCCGTCTCTGGGTCGAAGGCGCCGCTCGGTGAGTGCAGGTTGTCGGCCTCGTGGCGCTCCGCCGGTGGGTAGCCGTTGCCTTTGTGGGTGACCGCATGGACGATCACCGGACCGCCGAAGTTGCGCGCCTGCTCCAGCGCATGCTCCAGAGCCACGCGGTCGTGACCGTCGACAGGACCGACGTACTTCAGCCCGAGGTCCTCGAACATGCCTTGCGGTGCCAACGCGTCCTTGAGCCCTCGCTTCACCGCGTGGAGGGTGTCGTAGAGCGGCGGGCCGACGAGCTTGGTGCGAGCCAGCTTGGTCTTGACGAGCTCGAGCACCCGCTCGTAGCGGGGATCTGTGCGCAGCGACGCCAGGTGGTGCGCAAGGCCGCCGACGGTCGGCGTGTAGGAGCGGCCGTTGTCGTTGACGACGATGACCAGCTTGCTGGCGGGGGCATCGGCGATGTTGTTGAGCGCCTCCCACGACATGCCGCCCGTCAGGGCGCCGTCACCGACGATCGCGACGACGTACCGATCCTCCCCTCGGACCGTGTACGCCTTTGCCAGACCGTCGGCGTACGACAAAGCAGTAGACGCGTGGGAGTTCTCGATCACGTCGTGTTCGGACTCCGCGCGGCTCGGATAACCGGAGAGCCCGCCTTGCTGCCTCAAGGTGTCGAATGCGTCGGCCCGGCCGGTGACGATCTTGTGGACATAGGCCTGGTGTCCGGTGTCGAACACGATGCGGTCCCGCGGTGAGTCGAAGACCCGATGCACGGCCAGCGTCAGCTCGATGACCCCGAGATTGGGTCCGAGGTGGCCGCCGGTACGAGACACCTTGGCGACCAAGAAGGCGCGGATCTCCGAAACCAGAGAGTCGAGCTGCTCGTCGTCGAGGTTGCGCAGATCCTGCGGCCTTGAGATCGAGTCGAGCAAGCTCATCGCCAACGATCCCTTCCGTCGTACGCCGCACCGCCCGCAACTGGGGCCCGAACCTCGCCGACAGTCTAGGCGTCCGTCTGCTGTCACGACCCTGTCACGGCGGGACCGGCGGAGGCGGCGGTTCCGCTGCGCGGGCTCACAGGCTGGGAAGGCTCAAAGGCGCGCGCGAAACTGGCACCCGCGGAACGCGTCCTCGATCAGGCCGACCGCGCGTCGCACCTTGAGCAGCCGCGCGCCTTCCCGCTCCCACATCGCGATGGCGCCCTCTACGGACTCGGTGGGGAGGAAGTCCCGCAGGCTGGTGCGGGCCTCTGAGATCCCTCGCTGAGCTGCCTCGATGCTCGCCTCGACGTGCAGGGCGGCGAAGCGCGCCAGCACCACGGGATGACGTTTGAGGCCGGCGTACATCCGGTAGTCAGGAGGGCACTGGTCGAGCAGCCAACCGACGGCGGTGTCCTCCCACCATGGCACACCTGGTGGCCGCACTTGCTCCGGCCAACCAGCCGGAATCACCGCAGCCGTCATGCCCGAGACTGTAACACTGCATCGAACACATGTTCGATCTTGTCAGGCGCCTGCTGGGTATGGCGCTACCAGCCGTGGCTTCCCGCAGGTCGGTGAGCGAGACCTCTTCGACGACGGTTTCGTTGTCTAGGGTTTCGCGCATGGACTGCCTGTTCTGTCGGATCGTCGAGGGCTCGGAGCAGGCATCCGTCGTCGAAGAGACTCCAAACACGCTCAGCTTCTTGGATACCAGGCCGGTCTTCAAAGGACACGTGCTGGTCGTGCCGCGGCGGCACGTCGACACGCTCGTGGAGCTGCCGGACGACCTCGTTCAGCCAATGTTCGCCGCCGTGCAGCGCCACGCCAGCGCGATGACGGAGGCGCTTGGGGCTGACGGTTCCTTCGTGGCGATGAACAACATCGTTTCTCAGTCGGTGCCTCATCTTCACGTCCACGTCGTGCCCCGCCGCCGCAAGGACGGCCTGCGTGGCTTCTTCTGGCCGCGCCAGCGTTACGAGGACGACTTGGAGGCCCAGCGGTACGCCACCCGGCTCCGCGACACCCTCACACCCGGGTGATCGTAGCCCCGGTCAGGGAACCAGAACGAGCTTTCCGCGGACGTGACCGCCCTGACTGATGGCGTAGGCCTCGGCAGCCCGGTCGAACGGGAAGGTTCGCACCTCGATCGTCAAGGTGTTGTCTGCCAGCAGCTCGGCGACCTCCGCCAATGCCTCCTTGGGCCGACTGTCTGCCCCGCCACCAGTCACCTGCGCGCCAGCCTGACCGGCATCGAAGTTCGCGATGGACAACACTTGAGCAGGCTCGGATACGAGGGTGAGCAGGTCGTCGACCGGGGTCTTGCCAGCCACGTCGAACACGGCGTCCACGTGCCCACCGGCTGCCTCACGCACGCGATCCGCCACTCCGTCGCCGTACAACACGGGAGTGGCCCCGAGTGACCGTAGATAGTCCAGATTGCGCTCGCTGGAGGAAGCGATCACCCGCGCACCACGAGCGACGGCCATCTGGACCGCCACCGCGCCGACGCCCCCGGCGCCACCGTCGATGAAGACTGTGTCGCCACGCTTGACGTCGAGAAGTCGAAGGCCACGCTCACTGGTCTCCCCGGCCACACCGGCCGCCGCCGCAACCGCCCAATCCACCGACGGAGGTTTTGTGGTCCAGGCGTCCAGGACGGCATACTGCGCCTGCGTGTTGCGGCCGCGACCCATCACCTCGTCCCCGACAGCGACGTCGGTCACGCCCGCACCGACTTGGTCCACCAAACCGGCAGCGTCATAACCCAGGTAGCTCGCTCCGCTCAGCGGCTCGCCGCCGGCCATGGCGCCGGACATCATCTTCCAGTCGATCGGGTTCACGCTGGCTGCACGGACCTGGATTCGAATCTCGTTCGATTCCGCTTGCGGAACCGGGGCATCCCCCCAGGTCAGCACCTCGGGGCCTCCGTACGAGGTGAATTGCAGCGACTGCATGCCAGTCCTCCATCTCTTGGACGACTGCCGTTCAGAGCCCTCCGGGGCCAGCGGCGCCATCGTGTAGTGGTGCGAACCAACATCAGGCGGACCGCATTCCGGGTGGCTGACAAGGGCCACGAGCACGCGGCGGGGCAACTCGGAGGGGTATGCCCACTATCCGCACAGCGAGCTGACCGCCGCCCCGTGTCAGCGGGTCAAAAGGCTGCGCAGGACGTACGGCATGATGCCGCCGTGCCGGTAGTAGCTGGCCTCACCGGGGGTATCG
>JBBPZH010000056.1:0-6010 GCA_038198965.1 Propionibacteriales bacterium | reverse complement strand
TGAGCATGGGCGTACCTTCCCGAACCAGCGCTCCAACGCCGGTCACGATCAGACTCCAATGGACCTCAGATCATCCTCGGGAAGGTGCGCTCCATCGCGTCACCCGGCCGAGGGCCATCCACAGGTTCTGATCATTGCTCGTCACTGACGAATCGTGAGTTCTCAGTTGCAGTTGCCATCGCGCGGCAGGAACTGAACGACCACCCATCATGGTTCCCCTCCAGCGTCACGGCCACAGTGCGCCACGGCAAGGTGTTGCACGGGAACGTGGGGCCTCACCGGCATTGCCTGTCAGGCACTTTGCTGAACATTGCGTTCGTTGGGAAGTTTCCGAAGCTGATCCACGGTGGGGTGCCGGGCGTGAACGATGGGCCGGTGACCCGAGTGGGGATCGTTGCCGACCCGGTGTCCGGTGCCCCGTGCCTGCTCGGCGTGGGCACGGGGCGTTGGACACGTCCCCCTAACGCGACGGACCTCTTCGCTCGATAACTCCTCGGCTTGGCGCCCGACGGCCCTACAGCGGCCTGTTGTGCTCAACCGCGTCGGCGGCCATCACCGGCGCCTGCGCCAGCAGCCGCGCGTAGGTCGGTGTCATGTACTCGTCGTCGGCTTGCTCGAGGGAGATGACGGGTCGGTCGGCGATCGCGGCGCCTTTCCCTCGCCCACGCGACTGGGTGCGCTTCCGTCACCTCAACGCGGACTCACCGACAAGAAGATCGACCAGCTACACCACCTGGCATCAGCCGCGCTCGACGGCGCACTAGACCGCGACCGGCTCCGACACCAAACATACGAAGAAGCCGAACGACAACTGCAGCAGCTACCAGGCATCGGGCCCTTCTCCGCCGAACTCATCCTCATCCGAGGAATGGGCGCGCCCGACGCCCTCCCCCAGAACGAAAAAAGGCTGCAAGCCGCCACGCGGGCCGCTTACCAGCTGCCTCCCGACGCAGATATCGCCGCCGCCGCGGACCGCTGGCGCCCCTACCGAAGCTGGATCGCGCTCCTCATGCGTGCCTCCAACTGACGGAGCGCAGGCGGCGCAGTCATCCCACGGGCTTCGGCCCTGGCGACGTTCAACGCCCAGACGCGGCACGACGTACGGCGGCCACCGAAGCGGCGACGTCGTCGTCGTCGGTGGACCAGTTGCTGACGGAGACCCTCAACACGTCTTGGTCGCGCCAGCGTGACCCCGACATCCAGGCAGTCCCATCCGCCAATAACCGGGCGGTCACCCGCCGGGTGCGTTCATCGCTGCCGAACCCGGCACACACCTGGGTGAAGACCACATCGTTGAGAATGTGAGCCCCGTCGGCTTCAGCGATGCCGGCGGCGATAGCCGAAGCGTTGGCGGCGAGACGGTTCACGAGGTCCGCCACGCCACTGCGCCCGAGAGATCGCAGTGCCGCCCAGACCGGTACGCCGCGTGCACGCCGAGACAGCTCCGGCACCTTCTCCAGCGGATCAAGTGCGCCTTCAGCAGGCACGAGATAGCTCGCTTGGCTGCCCATCGCTTTGCGTAGGGCGTTGGGGTGCGCCACCACCACGATTCCGCAGTCGTATGGAACGTTGAGGGTCTTGTGCGCGTCGGTGGCCCAGGAATCGGCGCCTTCGAGGCCGTCGACCAGACGTCGCAAGTCCGGCGAAGCCGCTGCCCACAAGCCGAACGCGCCGTCCACGTGGATCCATGCGCCGCGTTGACGCGCCAGTGCACAAGCAGCTGCCATCGGGTCGAAGGCTCCCGAATGCAGGTTCCCAGCCTGCAGGCACACGATGGCCGGACCCTCGCCGCCCTCGAGAGCAACTTGGAGTGCGTCGAGCCGAATCCGGCCCTGCTCGTCGGCGGGCACGACCTGGGGTGCACCGAGCCCGAGATAGCGAAGTGCAAGGTCGACGGTGACGTGCCGCTCGGCACCGACCAGCACGCGGACGCGTGGCGCACCTGTCAATCCCATGCGGTCGAGGTCCCAGCCGGCGTCGTCCAGCACGCGTTGCCTGCCAGCGGCCAACCCGGTGAAGGTCGCCATGGTGCCGCCGGTGACGAAGCCGACGGCGGCTGTCGCCGGAAGCCCAAGGAGATCCAGGACCCAAGCCGCTGCAGCTTCCTCCGCAGCAGCGGTTCCAGGAGTTGCGAACCGCATTCCGGTGTTCTGGTCCCACGCGCTGGTCAGCCAGTCCGCGCCGAGAGCGGCCGGCAGCGTCCCCCCGATGACCCAGCCGTAGAACCGGCCGGACCCCATCGCCATCAGGCCCGGCTCCACCGCCTGGGCCAGCAGGTCGATAACCTCGGCGGGATCTGCTGGCCCGGCTGGCAGGGGCCCGCCGAGCTCCGCCAGGACAGCGTCGGCATCCTGCGACGGTGGAATCGGGCGATCAGGCAAGGACTCCAGCCACCGCATGGCGTGAGCCACCGCGCGATCGATCGTGGCGCGGTACTGGTCAGCGGAGGCCGTCATACCGACACCTTGGCAGCAAGCTCAATTTGCCCCTGCGACGGCCCCACCGCCGCTCGAATTCGGCTAGGCGACGGTCGCGGTCTCGTCCTTGCGCAGGAAGGCCAACGCCGTACCCGCAAGCGAGCACAGCAGCGCCAACCAGTATCCGAAGGAGTGGCCTGTGGAGAACCCCGGGCCGTCGTAGCCACCGGGAATGACGAACAAAGCCAGCAACAGGCAGACAGCCGAGCCCGCAAAGAGTCCCAGGACCATCAAGCGCAGCGAGGGAATCGCCACATGAGCAAACAGCGCTGCCGCTAAGACGCCTGCTGCGGCCATGCCGAGCAGAACGCCGAACCATCCGAAGAACCCGTGCCAGGCGGTAAACGACGCGCTCGTACTTAAGCTAGCGATGTGCACCGAGTAGCTGTAGAAGGGCAGCAGTGACGCGATGAACAACACCACACCCAGCCCGATCTGGGCGAGGTCGAAGTTGTGCTGCGTCGCCATGGCGGCCGGCATACCGCCTGACGAGCGGGATGTCGGTGCGGGACCGGACGCCGACGTAGGTGAGGCACCGCTCGATGCCGGCGGCGGGTAGCTGCTCGCCGGGTCACCTGAAGAGGTTGGCGGATCGGTGCCGAAAGGTTCAGAGGGCGGCGGGGGCGGCGCGGCATGGGACATGGGGACTACTCCTTGGCTCGAAGCGTCTGACGCGACGGAAGGGTTGTCGCGGTGTCGGGTCCGACGACGCCAATGCTCCCACGATTCGCTGCACAAGTGCACAAACTCGCATTGGTGCCTCATGCGCGCCACGCTGCTGCCGCGCTCAAGCCATGTGACGTCGCGTCCGAGCTCCTCGGTCTACAGCGTAAACTGACGGAGGCGTAGGGATCGGGCAGGATAGAAAGGACGTCGTGGCCAAGCAGGTCAAGCAGCTCGATCGGGTCATCATCCGTTTCGCGGGGGACTCCGGTGACGGCATGCAGCTCACCGGCGACCGATTCACCCAGGAAACTGCCGCGTTCGGCAACGACCTCTCTACGCTGCCCAACTTCCCGGCCGAGATCCGGGCGCCGGCGGGCACGATGCCCGGTGTTTCGTCTTTCCAGTTGCACTTCGCCGACCATGACGTCTTGACGCCCGGCGACTCCCCCGATGTCTTGGTAGCGATGAACCCCGCGGCCCTGCACGCCAACGTCGACGACCTGGCTGCTGGAGCCACCGTCATCGTCGACACCCACGACTTCTCGGCCCGCAACCTCGTCCGCGCCGGTTACACGAGCAATCCCCTCGACGACGACAGCCTCGAGAAGTTCAGCGTGCACGCCCTTGATCTCACTGCGCTGACCGTTGAATCGGTGAAGGCACAAGGGTTGAGCCGCAAGGACGCCGGCCGAGCAAAGAACATGTTCGCGCTTGGCCTGCTCTCGTGGCTGTACGGCCGCCCCGTGCAGGACACCGAGGAGTACGTCGCCAAGCGCTTCGCCCGCAAGCCAGACATCCGCGACGCCAACCTGGCAGCCTTCAAGGCCGGTTGGAACTTCGGCGAAACGACGGAGACATTCGCGATCTCCTACGAAGTCAAACCGGCGCCGATGCGGGCCGGCACCTACCGCAACATCACGGGGAACCTCGCGTTGTCTTACGGTCTGGTGGCTGCATCGGTGCAGTCGGGGTTGCCGCTATTTCTGGGTGCTTACCCGATAACGCCGGCCTCCGACATCCTGCACGAGCTCAGCAAGCACAAGCGTTTCGGCGTCATGACCTTCCAGGCAGAGGACGAGATAGCTGGTATCGGTGCGGCTCTCGGCGCCGCCTTCGGCGGGGCGCTGGGCGTCACCACCACTTCCGGTCCCGGCATCGCGTTGAAGAGTGAGACGATCGGCTTGGCCGTGTCGCTCGAACTCCCGCTCGTCGTCGTCGACGTGCAGCGCGGCGGCCCATCGACCGGCCTCCCCACCAAGACCGAGCAATCCGACCTCCTACAGGCCATGTTCGGCCGCAACGGAGAGGCGCCGGTGCCGATCGTCGCGCCACAGTCACCCGGTGACTGCTTCGACACCGCTTTGGAGGCCGCGCGGATCGCACTCACATACCGCACGCCGGTTTTCCTGCTGTCCGACGGCTACCTTGCCAACGGCTCCGAGCCCTGGCACATCCCACACGTGCAGCAACTCCCGCGCCTGGACCCCGACTTCGCGACTCAACCCAACGCGGAGGGCGACGACGGTGAGCCGCAGTTCTGGCCCTACCGACGCAACGCCGACACACTCGCGCGGGCGTGGGCGGTGCCCGGTACGCCGGGACTCGAGCACCGGATCGGCGGTCTGGAGAAGGCCGACGGACACGGCAATATCTCCTACGACCCCACCAATCACGACTTCATGGTGCGCACCCGACAGGCCAAGGTCGATCGGGTCGCCGACTCGTTCCCTGCGCAAGCGGTCGATGACCCAAGCGGTGACGCACGGTTGCTGGTGCTCGGCTGGGGATCGACCTACGGTCCGATCGGGGCTGCCTGCCGGCTCGCGCGACAACGCGGCCTGCGCGTCGCGCAGGCGCACTTGCGCCACCTCAACCCATTTCCCATCGACTTGGGTGAGGTGCTCCGCGCGTATGACCGAGTCGTCGTACCCGAGATGAACCTTGGTCAGTTGGCGTTGCTGCTCCGAGCGAAGTACCTCGTCGACATCGTGAGCTACACCCAGGTGCGGGGGCTGCCGTTCACCGCCGGTGAACTCGCTGACGTGCTGACCACCACTGGGGAGGACATGCGGTCATGACCATAGATCTGCCTCTGCCGGGCGTCCGCGACGTCCCGGCGAGCGATGCGCCGAGCACGCGCAAGGACTTCGCTTCGGATCAGGAGGTGCGCTGGTGCCCGGGGTGTGGGGACTACATCGTGTTGGCGGCCGTCCAGAACTTCCTGCCGACGCTCGGTCTGCGACGGGAGAACATCGTCTTCGTCTCCGGAATCGGGTGCTCGTCGAGGTTTCCCTACTACCTGCAGACCTATGGCATGCACTCGATCCACGGCCGCGCTCCGGCCATCGCGACCGGGCTTGCGACGACTCGGCCGGATCTTTCGGTGTGGGTGGTGACTGGTGACGGCGATGCCCTCTCCATCGGTGGCAACCACCTCATCCATGCCTTGCGACGCAACGTCAACCTGACGATCCTGCTGTTCAACAACCGCATTTACGGCCTCACCAAGGGCCAGTACTCACCGACGTCCGAGCCGGGCAAGATCACCAAGTCGACGCCGATGGGCTCACTCGACCGACCGTTCAACCCCGTGTCGCTCGCGCTAGGTGCCGAGGCGACGTTCGTCGCCCGCACCCTGGACTCCGACCGAACTCATCTCACGTCGGTCCTGCAGGCAGCGGCCGCTCACCGGGGCAGCAGCCTCGTGGAGATCTACCAGAACTGCCCGATCTTCAACGACGGGGCCTTCGACGTCCTCAAGGACCGCGACGAGGCCGAGGCGAGGCTGGTTCGGCTCGAGCACGGCAAGCCGGTCCGCATCGGTGAACGCGAATGGATCCACGACGCCTCAGCTGACGATCCGAGCC
>JBBPZH010000055.1:0-16431 GCA_038198965.1 Propionibacteriales bacterium | reverse complement strand
TACAACGAGACATCCAGGCCCTCACCGCGCAACTCCTGGCCCCGACCACCACCAAGACCAAGGCCGTCTCCAGGCCAGCTCTCCAAGCGGCCACCAAACACGCAACTGCTCATGAGTCAACGAAGCCAGCTACGCGCGCATCTTGACATGAGTCACCGGGGCACCGCGGCCGCTCCCACCCTCGGACTTGTCAGGGTTCGGTGAGCGCAAAGGTGTCCATCACACCCTGACAAATGTGGCGCCGCCTTGCTCAGGAGGCAGCGGTCACTGCAGCGCTTTCCACAGATTGGTCGAACGCACTGCCGCTCGACTGCACGCAGCAGCACCCTGCCAAGATGCATCCCGGAACCGCCGGAAATCCAGCATTGGCACGCCTGGCTGCCCTCCAAGACGGCGTACTTCGCAAAGACCAGTTGAAACTGGTTGGTGTTTCACACCGGTACGCCGTCCGGCAAGTGACCGCCGACAGGTGGTCGGAGTGGGGCCTCAGCGTCGTTCTGCTTAGCAATGCACCGCCATCGCGGTCGCAACTCAAACGAGTGGCACTAAAGGACGTTCGGGGCCTCGCGGCGTTGGCGAGCCATAGCGCCTTGGAGCAGGCCGGGTTCCGGAGTTTCGCCGACGACGCAGATCTCGTACACGTTCTCGTTGTGCGCGGAGCAACGTATTGCCATCTGCCCGGGGTGGTACATCACGAGTCGCGCCGATTTGGCGGCGAAGACGTCGTAGGCCTCACTGGACTGCCCGCGACTCGGGCCGCACGGTCTGCAATCGACGCCGGCGCATGGCAACGCTGGCCGCGCTTCGCTGTGCGATGCTCGCGGCCGTCGTTCAGCAGCGGCTGGCAACTCCGCAAGTGGCCCGGGACCTCATCGCCATGGGCGTCCCACTTGTCAGGCCTCGATGATCGCGCCGGTGTCCACTACACCCTGACAACTCGGAAGCGGTTAGAGGTGGCGGCGGGACTGGACGAAACGGAAGCGGCTGGCGACATAGGCGCCGTCGGTGTACGTCGAGTTGGCGGCCGGGTTGGCTCCGGTGCCGTGGAAGTCGCTGAACGCCGCTGACTGGTTGACGAACACCTGTCCGGTCAGGTTTTCACTCAAGGCCACTCCGGCGTCGAGCGCGGCAGTGCGCATCGCGGCGATGACGTCGTCCGACGTGCTGTAGACCGACGCCGTCATGGCTCCATGCTCAATCGCCGTGCGGCGGAAGACGTCGATGGACTCACTCGTCGACGACGTTCGGATGAGGTAGCTGACCGGTCCGAACCACTCCTGTTCGTAGGTGTCGACGTCTTCGACGGCCAGCATGACCACGGTGGGAGTGCGCACCACTGCTCCGTCGTACGCCGGATGCCGGACCGCACGGGACTCCACGATCACCGTGCCGCCGGTGGAGCCGACCTCGGACAACCGCTCGAGCACACCGTCGTTGACCACGCCGCCCAGGAGCTCGACCGCACGGGCGTCATCGCCCACGAGCTTGTCGAGCGCCTTCGACAACCCGGCTGCGACCTCGTCGACGGATTTGTGGCCTTCGTCGGTCTCGATGCCACCAGCCGGCAGATAGAGGTTCTGCGGCGCTGTGCACATCTGGCCGGTGTACAGCGCGAGTGAGAACGCCAGGTTTGCGCACATGCCCCTGAACGAGTCGGTGGAGTCGATGACGACCGTGTTGACCCCGGCTTTCTCGGTGAAGACGACGGCTTGGGTGGCGTGCTGCTCGAGCCACTCACCGAAGGCGTTGGAGCCGGTGAAGTCGATCAGCTTGACCTCCGGCCGCTCCGCGAGCACTGCCGCGAGCCCGTCGGCTGGGTCCTCCGCGGCCAAGGTCACCAGGTTCGGGTCGAAGCCGGCGTCCGTCAGGACTTCCTGGCAGACCTGTGCCGTGATCGCCAGCGGCAGCACGGCCCGGGGGTGTGGCTTGATCACCACCGGGTTTCCCGTGACGAGCGATGCGAATACCCCCGGCCAGGTGTTCCACGTCGGGACCGTGTTGCACCCGATCGACAATGCCACCCCGCGCGGCACCACGGTGTAGGTCTTCTCCATCCGGATCGACGACTCGCGACCCGGCTTCTCCCACACCGCCGTGCGGGGCACGCGGGACATCTCCTCGTAGGCGTAAGCGATCGACTCGAGAGCCCGATCGAGGGCGTGGGCGCCGCCGGCCTGGAACGCCATGACAAAGGCCTGCCCGGACGTGTGCATGACGGCGTTCGCGAGCTCGAAGATGCGCGCGTGCAGCCGCGCGAGGATCTCCAGCCCGACGCCGACCCGCCCCTCCACTCCGGCGTCGCGCCAAGCACCGATCCCGGCACGCGCTGCCGACAGCATTGCCGGTACGCCGGCCGGCGCAACCCGTGGATAGCGGACGCCGAGCTCCAGCCCGTACGGCGACTTCTCCGTCGCAGTCCATCCCTCAGCCGCCGGTGTCGACAACGGGAATTCCGCGCCCAGCCAACCTTCGAAGGCCGCCTTGCCGTCCGCGGCCGCTGATTCGCCGTAGACGCGCGGGCTTGGTGACTCGGGAAAGGCGCTGTAGTAGCCGCGGGAGCGCGTCGCCGCCACCGCGTCGTCGAGCATGGAGCGGTGGCGAGTGAAGAACTCGGCGGGAAGCGACATGCCAGCTCCTCGGCAGCAATGGTGTGAAACGCAGGGACCAGGTGCCTTCATTGTGTCATCTGAGCGCCTCTGACACAGTGCTCGCGTGACCGTCCGGCCGATGGCACCGACAGACTGCGACCAGGTGCTGGAGCTCAACGAGGAGTCCGTCGAGTCGCTCAGTCCACTCGACGCGGCGGGTGTCGACTGGCACCGTCGCAACGCCGCCACGGCACTCGTGTGGGACGCCGATGGCGAGGGTGTCACGGCGTTTGCATTCGCCTTCGCGCCCGGGTCGTCGTACCAGTCGATCAACTACCGCTGGCATGCCGACCGGTTCGGCGATTTCTTGTACCTCGACCGGATCGCCGTCAGCTCCAAGGCGCGCCGTCACGGCATCGCATCGGCGCTGTACGACGCTGCCGAGGCCGAGGCGCGTACCCACGGCCGCATGGTCTGCGAGGTCTACAGCGACCCGCCGAATCCTGCGTCACTGGCGTTCCACCAGCGAAGGGGCTATCTGCCGGTGGGCTGGCTGCAACAGAACAACGGCCACCAGACGGTCATGCTGGAGAAACCGCTGTGACCGCCGCGGGAGACTACCGGCCTTCACCGACATCAACACCGTCCGGCCCGCCGCTGTGACACCCGAGGAGCTGGCGTCACGCTGCGCTGACGCGATGTGGGCCGGCGACCAGGCGTCACGAGCGCTGGGCATGGTTCTGGTCGCGGTAGGTCCTGGACGGGCGACGCTCACGATGCAGGTCGAAGCCAGCATGACCAACGGTCACGGCATCGCCCACGGCGGCTATATCTTCGCCTTGGCCGACTCGGCGTTCGCGTTCGCCTGCAACACCTCCAACGAGCGCACGGTGGCACAGGCCTGCGACATCGTGTTCGTCACAGCGGCGCGCGAAGGCGACCTGCTAACTGCAGAGGCGGTGGAGCGGCACCGCTTCGGCCGCAACGGCATCTTCGACGTCCGCATCACGCGAGAAAGCGAGGTGGTCGCGGAGTTCCGCGGGCGCAGCCGCACCATCGGCGGTGCCATCGTCGAGGGGTGATCACGTCGCCAAGCGCCCCGCACTGCACCACTTGTCAGGGTGCGGAAAGCGCATTGTTGTCCACTGGGCGCTGACAAGTTGGGATCCTTGGAGGAGGAGCACGTGCGAGAGCTCGATACTCCTCGCGACCTGTGGGACGACGCCGAACGCCTGGATCTCGGGGCCTTGCGGGCCCTGCAGCTCCAACGGTTGCAGAGCACGGTGCAGCAGGTCTACGAGCGTGTTCCCCACTACCGTCGGGCGTTCGATGCAGCCGGCGTCGTGCCGACCGATCTCACGACGCTCGATGACCTCGGGCGCTTCCCGTTCACCACAAAGGCTGATCTGCGCGAGACCTACCCCTTCGGCATGTTCGCGGTTCCTCGCGAGCAGGTACGGCGCCTGCATGCGTCGAGCGGTACGACGGGACGCCCCACCGTGGTCGGCTACACCGCGGCGGATCTGGACTGCTGGTCGAACCTGGTGGCCCGCTCGATCCGAGCCGCCGGAGGCCGGCCCGGTGATCTGGTGCATGTCGCCTACGGCTACGGCCTGTTCACCGGAGGGCTCGGCGCCCACTACGGGGCCGAGCGCCTCGGTTGCGCTGTGGTGCCGGTGAGCGGAGGCATGACGGACCGTCAGGTGCAGCTGATCACCGACCTGCGCCCGCGGGTCATCATGGTGACACCCTCGTACTTCTTGTCGATCGTGGACGAGATGGAGCGCCGGGGCATCGACCCGGCGTTGTCGTCGCTCGAGATCGGCATCTTCGGCGCCGAACCCTGGACCGACGACATGCGCCGCGAGATCGAAGCCCGCTGCGACCTGCACGCCGTGGACATCTACGGTCTGAGCGAAGTAATGGGGCCGGGCGTTGCACAAGAGTGCGTCGAGACAAAGGACGGACTGCACATCTGGGAGGACCACTTCTATCCCGAGGTCGTCGATCCGCTCACCGGGGAGGTGCTACCAGACGGCGAGGAGGGCGAGCTCGTCTTCACGTCGCTGGCCAAGCAGGCGCTGCCGGTGATTCGCTACCGGACCCGCGACCTGACCCGGCTGCTGCCGGGGACGGCGAGGCCGGCGTACCGCCGCATGCAGAAGGTCACAGGTCGCAGCGACGACATGATGATCGTGCGAGGAGTCAACGTTTTCCCCAGCCAGATCGAGGAGCAGCTGCTCAAGGTGGCGGGATTGGCGCCGCACTACGTCTGCGTGCTGACGCGTCCGGGCCGCCTCGACGAGCTCACGGTGCGGGTGGAAGCAAGGACCCCTGGCCTCGGTATGTCGACGCGGGTGGCGATGGCAGGACAGCTTCGCGATCTCGTCAAGGCGAACGTCGGAGTGACCGTGCGGGTCGAGGTGGTCGATCCTGCGGCGCTGGAGCGGTCGCTGGGCAAGGCGAAGCGTATCGAGGATCAGCGGGGTCACTCGAGCGGCTGAGGGCTGTGGGTCGCGAGGGTGCCGGCGAGAAGACGGGCTGCGCGCCGAAGGACGCACGACGGGCCGCTCGGCGCAGGGCGGTCAGCACCGCCGGGCCAAGCACGGCGATGGCGATGGCATTGGTGACCGCGCGCCCGGTGTCCCAGCCGAGCGCCGAAGTGCTGATGTCGAACAGCAGGAACCTTCGCAGGTTGTCGAGCAAGGGGCCGCCGGGCACGAACGACACGGCCGTGCCCGCCCCGACCGAGAACGGCCAGAACCACATGGTCAACAAGAAGCCGAAGACGTACGCAGCGCCGACGCCGTACACCGCGAGCATCACCACCTCGGTCCGCCCGCGGACACGCCGCGGCAGCAGCCCAGCGCCAAGGCCGATCCAGGCCGATGCCAGCATCTGGAACGGCAGCCACGGGCCGACGCCCGCTGTGAGCAGGGCCGATGCGAAGAGCGACGTACAGCCCAAGACGAATCCGAACCCTGGTCCGAAGACGCGCCCGGCCAGCACGAGCAGGAAGAACACCGTCTCGATGCCCGCGATGCCGGCTCCGAGCGGTCGCAAAGCCGCGTTCACGGCCGACAGGACGCCGAGCATCGCGAGCGCCTTGGAGTCCATGCCACCGTCGGCGAACGACGCGAGCACGACGGCGACGACCACTGGCAGCAGCAACACGAAGAGGAGAGGCGCGTCGCTGCGGTGGCCGACACCGGAGGCAGAGGAATGCACGAGCAGCGGCCAACAGAACATGGCAAGTCCGACAACCGTCGCGAGGCCGAGCAGCAGAGCAGTACGACGGCTCACCGGGACCGCGGTGCCCGGCACGGTCAACTCCTGCTCACGGCAAGCGGTGACCGTTCGCGGGCGACCTCGTCGACCGTCAGCACCGGCACCGGGGCGAGCACCTTGGCGACTTGCGGGGCGAAGATCGGCGACGCGGTGAGCGCGTCGGCCGGAGTTGCGTCGGTGATCACCTCACCATCGGCCAGCACAACGACCCGCGATGCCGACCGGGCGACGAACTCGACGTCATGCGTTGCGACGACGACCGCCACTCCGCCGGCGGCCAACTCCTGCAGCTGGGCACCTAGCCGACCCTTGGCGGCATAGTCGAGGCCACGGGTGGGCTCGTCGAGCAGCAGTACCCGCGGGTTGCCCACCAGCTGGACGGCGAGCGCCAGCGCGAGTCGCTGACCGTCGGAGAGGTCGCGGGGATGCGTTCCATCCGGCACCGGCTGCCCACCGAGCAGCTGATCGAGCAGCTTGCGGGTCGCCCCTGGTGCCTGACCCGAGCCACCGTCGGCTTCTGCGCACTCGGCAGCGACGGAGTCGCAGTACAGCAGGTCGCTGGCCTGCTGCGGCACCAGCGTCACTCGCCGCGCCGCCTCCGCCCGCGATGACTTCGCAGGGTCGGCACCGAGCACCGAGACGCTGCCGCGTTGCCGGGGCAGTGACCCCTGGAGAGATTCCAGGAGCGAGGACTTGCCTGACCCATTGCGACCCATGAGCGCAACGACCTCGCCGGGCGCGACCTCGAGATCGACAGCTCGGACCGCCACTGCGTGGCCGTACACGACGGTGACACCTCGGGCCACCAGTCCCTCGCGTGCATCACCGAGGAGGGCGGTTGCTTGTGGCCACGACACGTCGGCCAAGGCCTCGCGCAACGGGCCCGCACGCCGGCGGGCGTCCCGCACCGACAACGGCAGCGGCGCCCAACCGGCGAGCCGGCCGAGCTCCACCACCGGCGGCGCCAGCGGCGCGCTCTGCATCATGTCCGCCGGAAGGCCAGCGCTCACCTGCCCTTCGTCGACGACCACCAACCGGTCGGCGTACTCGACGACCCGCTCCAGCCGGTGCTCGGCGGCCAGCACCGTCACGCCGAGATCGTGCACCAGCCGGAGCACGGCACTCAGGGCTTCCTCTGCCGCCGCCGGGTCCAGCGCCGACGTAGGCTCGTCCAGAACCAACACCTGCGGTGACGCCGTCAAGACCGAGCCGAGAGCGACCCGCTGCTGCTCACCGCCGGACAGCGTGCGCAGTTGTCGAGTGCGCAGCGCAGCGATACCGAGCAGATCGAGCACCTCCTCCACGCGACGTCGCATCACCGGCGGCGGAACGGCCAGCTGCTCCGGGCCGTACGCGAGTTCTTCTTCCACCGTGTCGGTGACGAACCCGGACAACGGGTCCTGGCCGACGACCCCGACAGCGTCGGCGAACTCGCGAGGTGGGTGGTCGCGGGTGTCACGTCCGGCAGCGACGACCCGTCCTTCGAGGTGGCCTCCGGTGAAGTGCGGTACGAGGCCGTTGACCGCCCGCAACAGTGTCGACTTGCCGGAGCCGGTGCCGCCGGTGACGAGGGCGAACTCTCCCTCCGGGATGTGGAGGTCGACCTCGCTCAGCGCCGGCCTCGCCGCACCGGCGTACCAGAACGACACCCGCTCGAACGAGATCATGGCCGACCCAGCGGCGGAGGTGCCGCGAGCAGCGGAAGGAGCGCGACGAGCAAGCCCAGGGTCGGCTGCACGGCGAGCTGCGGCCACTCGAGCGGCGTCAGCGGCGGGTGCAGCAGCGCCGGAGCTGCGACCGACATCACGTAGGCGGCGGCCAGGCCCGAGCAGGCAGTCACGACGTCGGCGGTGCGCCACGAGTCGGGCCGGTACGCCGACCGGGTCACTCCACGCCCCGCAAGGGCGATGCCGATGAAACCGACGGCTGAGCCGGTGACGAGGAACGGCGTAGCGAGGTAGCGCGGCGCGGTGGTGTCAAGCAGCGCGTAGACACCGACAGCCAGCCCCGCGAGTCCCAGCACGAGCAAACTCCCAGCAAAGCGAGCGGCGCGCTGAGAGCGGTGCCCGCGTCGACCGTAACCGCGGGAGTCCATCGAGGCCGCCAGCTGCATCGAGCGCTCCAGCGCGTCCTCGAGCACGGGGAGCACGACGGCACGAAGCTTCGCGACACGACTCCCAGTGGGCGCGGGGCGGAGGCGGCGGGCCCGGCGCACCCGGACCAGGCTCTCGGCAAGCTGCGGAAACACCGACAGTGCCACCACGACGGCGGTGCTCACTTCGTGCAAGGCAGCTGGCAGGCACCTCAGCAGGCGGCGCGGGTTGGCCACGGCGTTGGCAGCTCCCAGACAGATGAGCATCGTGGCGAGCCGGAGACCGTCGTACACGCCGGTCAGGAGCGACTCAGCTGTCACATCGCCGAAGACAGCGAGTTCGCCACCTCCCGGAAGGGTCAAGGTCGGGAGTGGCAGCAGGACCACGCTGCCCTGGTTGCCGGCGAACACGACCCGGAACACCACCCGCAATGCAACGACCAGGACACCACCGAGGAGGTACAGGCGGAACGCGCTCGACCATGGGGTGTCAGGTCGACGAGCGAGCACAACCCACACCGCCACCGCGATCACACCTCCCAGCACGAGCGGGTTGGTCGTGCGGCTCGCGGCCGTAGCCAATCCGAGGGCCCACAGCCACCAGGCCAGCGGGTGCAGGGAGCGCGGCAGCCGCAAGGGCAGCGGCTGCGCGACGCTCAAACCCGCCGCGACCGTCGCCATGCGGTGACGCCGGCCCCACCGGCGAGCAGTGCGAGCAGCCCGAAGCCGGCAAGCGGTACGCCGGCTGGGTCGGAGGAACCAACTGCAGCGTTCTGGTTCGGCAGGTCGTTGGACACAGATGGAGGAGACGTCGACTGCTCCTGCGTCGTCACGACGGGGGTGGTTGGACGCTGGTGGTGCTGAGGACCTCGCTGCCTAGGCCCGTTCCGGTGTCGCAGGCTGACGCCACTGCTCTCGGCAGCCCGGTGAGGCGTCGAAGGAGCGACCGTCAGCGACGGAGATGGCGGCGTCGTCGGGGGCGCCGGCTTCGTGGCGCGTTCACGGTGTGCACCGGGCGAGGGCGCATGCGAGGCAACGGGCGAGGGCGCATGCGAGGCAACGCCGCCACCGGGTCGAGCAGGTGGCGCGGGCCGGCTCGGCGAAGGCTTCGAGGTCGAGGCTGTCGGCGAGGGTTTCGAGGTCGGGGCTGTTGGCGAAGGTTTCGAGGTCGGGGCTGTCGTCGCAGGAGGAGGTGGCGGAGAGGAGCTGGGAGGTGTGACGGTCGGCGCCGGCCTGACCGGAACAACCGCCGGCGGGTGGTGACTGCCGTTGAGCGAGAACGACCAGCCCTCGAAGCCACCCGCGATCGGGTGGTGGCTACCCGCGCCGCTACCGCTGAATGCCCACGGCCCGCCGTTCGGAGCGGTCCAGTACCCCCAGTACGCGGTTTGTGGTGGCGTCTGCTGGCATTGCTCGGTGTACCCGGGGTCGTCGGAGCGGTTCAGTGGTTCGTCAGCGGCCGGCCGTCCGGCGATCCGGCAGACAAATGCGAGACCGTACTGAGCGGTGCCGACCGGAGAGAATCCGGCCACCTGGAGTGCCTGGACCCCGTTCTGCACCTGCTGGTTGACGCAGCGCACGACGATCCCGTAGTCGGGGCGGCCATCGCCGGGTTGGTCGAGGTCGGTGAAGTCGACGACGACGGTGACGCCAGTGGTGCTGGTGCAGTAGCCGGCTTTGCCGGCGAGCGCCGCCTCGTTGCCGACGGGCGCCGCTTCGGTCTGGGCGGGCGCCGCTTCAGCGTGCAGCGTCCCAGCGACGAGCGACGTCGCGCTGCTGCCGTGAGCTGTCACGCCGTACGCGGGTGGTGCCGCTCCCAGGCTGACTGAGGCGAGGACCGCTGCGCAGCTACCGAGTGACGCCCGCCGAACGGATGTCACCTCGGAGCAACGAGTGTGGTGAATGGCGCTGGTGCGAACGCGTAGTAGGCCTGCGGTGTCGCGCGACGGAACTGGTCGCGCTTCTGCGTGCCGATGCCGTGCTTGAGCGCCCGCTGGAGAGCGGCACGACGGTAGGCGATGGCGCCGATTTCCGTACGCGCCGGACCGTTTCCGGCTCTCGCCCGGGTGATCTGCAGTCGGCTCACCCACCGTGCCGCCTGCAACCGGGCCGACCGATGGCCGGTCGCGGCCAACGCGTTGGCTGCGAGTCCGGTGCTGTTGCTGTTGGACGCTTCGGTGGTGAGCCCACCCCCGAAGGACCCGTTCCTGCGCTGGGCGTGGACCAGCCAGGTAGCGGACTCGGCGATGATCCCCTTGGGCACGGTCGCCCCGTGCTGACGGGCGCTGAGCAGGGCCTGGATCGCCAAGGCGGTGGCGTCGATGTCGGGCGCACTGTGGCTCTGGTGGCACGTCTTGCCGGTCACCGGGTCGAGCCTGAAGAAGCCGGCAACGCAGCGCTGGTGGAGCAGGAAGTCAACAGCCGACTGCGGGACACCGCCGGTGCGCGCCAGGCCGATGACGGCGTACGACTGGCCCAGCACGTTGCTGTAGTCGCTCGTTGCGGAGTCCGAGAAGCGGCCACGGTCGGGCCCGGAGTTCACCTTGAGGTGCAGCAGTTGGGCGCGTACGTCGACGCCCCCGAAGTTCTTGGTGTCGGCCCTGATCGCCCGGATGAAGAGCAGGGTCTTGGCGATGGCGCCAGCAGATCGGCCGCGGGATGGGCTTGTGTAGTCGGTGTAGTGACGGCGGACGGCCCCCTTCAGGCGATGCAGGGCGGCGGGGTGGTTGCCGTCTGCCGCCAGCATGAGACCGGTGTCAACCGTCAGGCCCCAGTCATTGAAGTTGTACTGGCCGTTGTGGATGTGGCCAGCCGTGAGTTGGCTGACTTGCCAGCGGGCAGCTAGTCCTGCTCGGTGGTGGTAGTCGATACCAGCCGCCCGGGGAGGTGCTGTTGCGGCGGAGGCCGGCACGGGAACGGCCAGCAGCGCCAGCGACACAGCGGCGACGGCGGTACGGCGCAACAAAGGAACGGACATCTGGGAGCCTTTCGGTGAGCGGTCCCGGGTACGGATGCCTGCCGATGGCACACGTGGACGATGTCCAGACTCCGACCCTGCAGACCTCGACAGATATGGAGCCGCTCACTCACCGACAGGCATTCCGACTTCCAGAGGATCTGGCCACGGCTGCGGGACAGTGCCGGACTTCGACCGGCTTCCCCTGCAGGTGAGAGGTATTGAGTTAGGGGCTCGCCGCGCGACCGCTCCCCCGGGCGCTCCGCGCAGCACGACGGAATCTAGCAGAGCGCCGCGAGTCGTGGGGGTCGCCCGTAGAGTCTCGGAGTGACTGGCTTGCTCAGTGATGTCGTAGTCCTCGACTTGACGCGAGCCCTTGCGGGCCCGCACGCCACGATGATGCTCGGCGATCTCGGCGCGCACGTCATCAAGGTCGAGGATCCGGACGCCGGCGATGACAGCCGGAGTTGGGGACCTCCCTTCGTCGGGCCGAGCGAGGAGCCGGTGTCGACGTACTTCCTGAGCTGTAACCGCAACAAATGGTCGGTGACCGCCGACCTGAAAAGCGCTGACGGCAAGGACCTCCTGCGGCGACTGGTTCGCCAGGCTGACGTGTTGCTGGAGAACTTCCGCCCCGGAGTGCTGGACCGACTGGGCTTCTCCACGGCTGCACTCCACGAGCTCAACCCCGGTCTCGTGGTGGGCTCGATCACTGGCTTCGGATCGGACGGGCCCGAAGGCGGACGAGCCGGCTACGACCAGATCGCCCAGGGTGAGGCTGGACTGATGAGCCTCACCGGCCCGTCACCCGACGAACCGACCAAGGTGGGTCTGCCCATGGGCGACCTCCTCGCCGGCATGTACGCCGCCTACGGCGTCGTGGCTGCGTTGCACGAGCGGAGCCGAACTGGCCGGGGCCGTGCCGTCCACGCCAGCCTGCTGTCGGCAATCGTGGGCTCGCACGCCTATCAGGGGACTCGGTGGACGGTGGCCGGCGAAGTGCCCAAGGCCCTCGGAAACGCTCATCCGTCGATCGCGCCGTACGGTCTCTTCGCCACCGCTACGGCACCGATCCAAATTGGGTGCGGAAGCCAGGGGTTGTGGCGAGCCTTCGCACCGTTGGTTCGCCTCGACCCCTCTGACCACCGATTCGCCACCAACGCGCTGCGGGTGACCCGCCGGTCTGAGTTGACCGACCTCATCGAGGACACGCTGGCGACGCAGCCAGCCGAACATTGGCTGGCAGTCTTGGTGGATGCCGGTGTTCCCGCCGGAAAGGTACGCCGGCTCGACGAGGTGTACGCCTGGGATCAAACCCGCTCGCAGGGGTTGGTGGTCGAGGTGGAGCACCCGACCGCCGGGCGGTTACAGCTGCCGGGGCCGGCACTGCGGTTCGACGACCTGCCGTACGCCGGAGCGCGTCAGCACCATCTGCCTCCCCCTCGGCTCGGTGAGCACAACGCAGCCGTATGCACGTGGCTGGCAGAGCGAGAGGCAGCGCAGTCAGGCAACGACGCCAACAGGTAACCCTTCGGTTCTTCTGTTTTGATCTCACTTATCTAAGGGTGCGGCTTCACGGCGCGTGACAACGTAATAGCAAATAGTGAGATTTGGTGAAAAGTTTGACAATTCCCCCATGCTCCTTGTTAAGTTGCCCGTAACCCAAGGGGATCCGCAGCGTTGATATGGGTGTCGCCGTCAACAGCGGGTCTGGCGGGTAGCGCGGTTGCACTTGTTACGGGGGCCTGAATCAGGTCAGTTCGTGACGCCTACCACGGATAGAACTCGACAAGGTTCAGAGGAGTACAGCCCGACATGTCGTCCGCCACTTTGGCGAACCCCGTCGTCGCACCGTCAGGCCGCGACATCGATGAACTCCAGCGCCCCGCAGAGTCGCTGCTCGACGACGCTTCGGCCACAGTCATCGACTTCCCCCGCACTCCAGTCTCTGCCGATGATGCGTGGCGCCGACATGGCTTCCGGCGCACCCGAACGATGTTGCGGGCTGCAGATGGCACCATCGCCGTCGTCGGCATCAGCGCCGCCATCGTGTCCGATGGCCGTCTCACCGCGATCATGGCGGCTCTCTGGCTGGTCTTTATGACCGTTCGGCACACGCGAGACGGTCGGATATCTGACCTGACCGACCTCCAGCGCGTGGCGTCGATCAACGTCCACTTCGTGTTGTTCTCCACCGCGATAGCGTTGTTCTTCGGCAACTCGCTCAGCAGCTCGCAGGTTGCTTTCGGTCTCACGTGCGGCATGGCAGCGCTCGCGCTGGCGGCTCGATGGGCTCTCACACTGCCCATGGTGCGCCGCGCCCTCAGCCTCTCCCTCGACGAACGTATCGTTGTCGTCGGCGACCTTGCGAGTGTCTCGCGCACCGTCACCGAATGGGAGGCCATCGAGCATTTCAAGATCGTCGGCGTTTTCCTCTCGGAGGCTAATGAGCGGTGTCATTCGGTCAAGGGAATTCCTGTCCTCGGGAGTGTCAAAGATGTCGCCGACAAGATTTCGCGAGTAGGCATCGATATCGTCGCCGTTCACGATGTCGACAAACTCGGTGGACTGCAATTGACGAAGTTGCAGTGGGCGTTGGAAGAACTGGGTGCGCAGCTGTCCGTGATCACGCCCGTGACGAACACCGTCGAGGCTCGGGCAACGGTGCGCCGGGCTGGCCGTCGGCTGATCGTCGACCTCGCGCACGGTAGGCCCCGTGGGATGGTTGCGGCGCTCAAGGGCGCTGTCGACCGATTCGTGGCGGCCGTGCTCCTCCTCGTCTCAGCGCCGGTCATCGCCTCCTGTGCGCTGCTGGTAAGGGTCACATCCAGCGGCCCAGCAGTCTTCCGGCAGGTCCGGGTTCGCGAGCACGGTGCCACGTTCGTGATGTACAAGCTGCGGACCATGACTGCCGACGCCGAAGACCGGCTTGCCGACCTGCTCGAGTCCAACGAGGTCGGCGGTGGACTGTTCAAGATGAAGGCCGACCCGCGGGTCACTGCGGTGGGGGCATGGCTTCGCAGACTCTCTCTTGACGAACTTCCGCAGTTGTGGAACGTCGTCAAGGGGGACATGTCCCTGATTGGTCCGCGACCGGCACTTCCGTCAGAGGTCCAGGCGTACGACGAGCATGCCCGCCGTCGCTTGGCTGTGAAACCAGGCCTCACGGGCCTGTGGCAAGTGAGTGGACGGTCCAATCTCAGCTGGACAGACACCGTACGAATCGACTCAGACTACGTCGACAACTGGCGCTTCAGGCGAGACCTTGCCATCGCCCTGCGTACGGTCAAGGTGGTTTTCACTCGCGACGGCGCTCACTGACAAAAATCAGTCGGCTCGCGCCTGGCTACGGGCGACTCCTCACCTACCTCTCAGCGCGCGTCGCCACACGTAGGCCGCGACACCCGCCGTGAGAAGGCAGTTCGGCGTGCGCCCACGACCATATGCGAGATGCTGACCACATGCCGGACGTGCTGCAGCGAATCGACCAGACATCGTCCGTGCACGTGTCGATCCGGCGCCTTGGGCTGGCTCTGTCGTGCACGATGCTCAGTTTCGCGGCAGAAGTACCGCAAGCACTTGGCGACAGCCACCCGACCCACCCGGGCGTTGTGGTCAGCGAAAACCCACCAACCTATACGCCAAACGTCTTGAATGGCCACGTCGACGCATTCGCGCAGATGGGTGACACCATGGTGGTCGGAGGAGACTTCACGTCGGTTGAACAGGGTGGTCACACGTTCGCCCGGCATAACCTCTTCTCCTTCGATGTCGACACAGGTGCCGTCCTCACCGCGTTCCATCCTCGAGTCCATGGCGAAGTGCTCGACCTGCAAGCTGCACCGGATGGCCGCTCCGTCTATGCGGTGGGCGACTTCACGCGGGTGAACCGGCACAGTCATACTGCCCATGTCGCGAGAATCTCAGTGCGCGGTGGTCGAGTGATATCCGCCTTTCGGCCGCCGGTGATCAATGGGATCGTCCGAGATATCGCTGCAGCGAACGGCGTCTACTACCTCGCTGGCGGATTCACCGAGGTGGCTGGCCGGAAGCAGACGGCAATCGTTGCCTTACAGGCCGACGGCAGGGAAAGCGACCTTGTCCATCTGCACTTCAGTGGCCGCAACAACGGTGGCACCCTCGGCATCCGATCAATGGACGTCAACCCAGCCGGCACGATGCTGGCAGTCGCAGGCAACTTCTCGCGAGTCAACGGAAAGCGGCGTCCACAGCTGGCATTGATCGGTGCCTCTCCCTCACGTACCTGGGTCCGCCCATGGTCGACAGGTCGCTATGCACCAATCTGCGGCCGTCACTTCAACACCTACATGCGTGATGTTGCATTCGGCTCAAATGGGAATTTCTTGATAGTGGTCACAACTGGGGGTCCCAAAGGCGGTCAGCAATCTGGCCTGCTTTGTGACAGCGCCGCCCGATGGAC
Source organism: Propionibacteriales bacterium (assembly GCA_038198965.1). Classification (GTDB taxonomy): domain Bacteria; phylum Actinomycetota; class Actinomycetes; order Propionibacteriales; family Nocardioidaceae; genus JAUJOE01. The sequence continues at coordinate 1,066 of JBBPZH010000055.1, read as the reverse complement.
GGTTCAACCGGGCAGCAACCAGCAGCCCGACTGGGTGGACTACACCGGTGGGGATACGTTAACCGCGGCGGTGGTGGACGCGAACGTCATTTACGTCGGAGGACACCAGCGCTGGTTCAACAACGGTTTCGGACACAACTCAATGGGCCCAGGCGCGGCACCCCGTCAAGGTATAGCGGCCCTCGATCCGGCGAACGGCCTTCCCTACACGTGGAACCCCGGTCGGCCACGTGGGTACGGTGTTTACGGCTTCGCGTTGACGTCGGGAGGCCTGTGGGTCGGCCACGATACCCACGCATTCTCGGGGGAGCCGCTGCAGCGAATCGCTTTCTGCCGCGCTGACGGCGCGGGGATCATTGCGCTACCGCAGTACCTCACCGGTTCACTGCCGGGACAGCTCGTCTTGCTCGGGACTTCTCCCAACAGCACAAGTACCACATATGCTTTCGATGGTCAACGAACTAGCAACGCCCAACTGGTGAACGGCGCTCCGAATGCAGAATGGACTTCTGCACGTGGCACGTTCGTCGTCGACGGGACTTTGTATGCGGGGCATCTCGATGGAACCTTGACCGCCCAGCCGGTAGATGAGGATCCGCAGCTATCCGGCATTCAGCTAGGGCAGCAGCGCGTCGTGCCGCTCAACGGTGCTTTCGGCAATCTCTCCTCGGTGCACGCCATGTTTTTTGACCGCGTGAGCCGGCGCCTCTATTTCACACTCGATGGATCGAGACGCTTGCGGTACCGGTACTTCCAACCACAGAGTGAAATCGTAGGAAGCGCCCAGTTCGCCGCTCCCCGCTCAAGCCCGATTCCGTGGAAGAGAATCGACGGCGCCTTCATTGCAAACGGGAAGCTCTACTACGTCAACTCAAGGGCAGCGACACTGAGCGCCGTCTCCTGGCATAGCTCCAAGGGTCAAACCGGCTCTTCGGATCTATGCGTGGGTGTGGGTTCGTCGGTAGGTTCGGGTTCCGTTGGCGGCGAGGAGGATTCGTAGCCGGTAGTTGGTGAAGTTGCGGAATCCGTGGGCGAGGCGTCTGGTCTTCTCGATGAGGAGGTTGAT